>CAURRL010000007.1:0-17385 GCA_963526895.1 uncultured Campylobacter sp.
TTTTTCGAGTTTTGAAGCAAAATTGAGCGTGCGCTAGGCATATAGCCTGCGGAGTGAAAATTTTGCAAAATCTCGGAAAAGCGCTCGCGAGACAAGCCGCAAATCGTCTAACGATGTCCGCAGCCGCACTCCTTGAGCGCCACCTCCACATCGCAAAAATGCCTATGATCTCTCGCCAAATGCTCGATAAAATCCTGCTTCGAGCCCTGCGAGATCTCGTGCATGAAAAGATCGTGATTGACGTAGGCGACCTTGGTGGCAAAATTTAGCGTCAAATTTACGTCGTGGCTGATGAGCACGACGCCCGTACCTTCAGCGTTGATCTGCTTTAGCAGCTTATAGACGTCGGCCTGGCCTTTCGTATCGATACTGGCGGTCGGTTCGTCTAGCATCAAAATTTTAGCCTTTGCGCAAAGCGCGCGAGCGATATAGACGCGCTGGCGTTGTCCTCCGCTTAGCTCGCCGATCTTTCGCCGCGTAAATTCGCCCATCCCGACGCGCTCCAGCGCCGCCTCGGCCTCTATCTTGTCGTCCTTGCTGTAAAATCCAAACAGCTTTTTATCTATCCGCCCCATCAAAACGACCTCGAGCACGCGCATCGGGAAGCTTTGATTTATCGGGATATTTTGCGGGACGTAGCCCACAGCCTTGCTCACGCTAGCGGGCTCCTGGCCAAACACCTCGATCGTCCCGCCGCTTGGCTTGTTTAGACCCAGCATCAGCTTTAAAAGTGTACTTTTACCCCCGCCGTTTGGGCCGATGATAGCTAGAAAATCCTTACAGTCGTATTCTAAATTTATACCGTCAAACACGAGGTTTTCGTCGTAGCCAAAGCTCAAATTTCGCACCGAAATGTCGCTCATAAAACGCTCACCTTACCCGAAATATAAAACATAAAAACGCCGAGTCCTAGCATAACAAAGAGCGCGGCAAACTCGCAGCAAGTCCGCAGCACGCGAAATCTCATCGCGCCCTTTAGCTTAAAGCCGCAAACGGCCGCTAAAAATATCACCACGCCCATGCCAAGCCCCATAAACACGCCGCTAGCAAGTCCGGCCGCGTAGCTGTTTAGGCTAAAGGCTAGCACGAAAACCAGCAGCGTACCTGGACACGGCACGAGCGATCCGGCTAGCACCACCAGCCACTCGCTAGCCGTTTTTGGCGCCTCGCTAGAAGCCTTACAGGCTGCGCAGCCGCACTCGCTCTCGTGAGTGATAGGGCTAAATTTGACCGATTTTGCGCTCAAATTTGACGCGGAGGCTAAATTTGAGCCAAAAACTTTACTCGCCCCATTTGCGCCTTTTTCGCCCGAAACGGACGCGCTAGCAAAGCTAAATTTAGGCTTTAGCGCCGTTTTTTTAAGCTTAGCGTAGATCATATAAAGGCTCACGCAAACGATCGCTACGGCCGAGATTTTCGTCATCGCGCCCGCTATGTCGCTGACTTTGTCCGTCAAAAACGCGTTTAAAAAAACGTAGCTAAAAAGTACGAGCAAAAACGCTCCCGCAACGTGCGCGAAGCCGACCTTCATCGCAAAAACTAGAGCGCGCGAGTAGCTGCCACCGTTTGCGACGAAGTAGCCAGCCGTTAGCATCTTAGCATGCCCAGGGCCAGCTGCGTGCAAAAATCCGTAAAAGAAGCTAACCGCGGCTAGCAGGGCGAAATTTAGCGCGTTTAGCTCGGCGCTATTTATCTTGATGAGCTCTTTTAAGCGCTCTAAAAACTGCAGGCTCATGCCAGAAACCGAGTCAAATTTCGCCCTATCCTCGGCGTCGATTTGCTCTAAATTTTGCTTATTTTGCGACTTAACCAGCGAGCTAAGCTCGGGCTTTGCAGGCTCTATTTTGGGCGCTTTTGAGGTCATTTCAAAAAACGCCGCGTTCAAATTTACGTTTGGAACTAGATAAATTTTATCGGTAAGCGCGTATGGCTCGGGCGAACTTATTTTAAAGTTAAAAAATCCCTCGTGGTCAAAAACCTCGACCGTGACGACGCGGCCGTCTTTGACTGCTAAATTTAGCTCTAAAATATACTCGAAATTTAGCCTGCCCTCATCCAGATAAACCCGCTGCGATAGCGTTTTGGCGTGCAGATTTACGGTCTCGCCAGCACCGTCGTAGTAGCCCACGCTCGTTAGATACCCGCGCGGCACGATGTAGTCGAGTATGGATTTTTGCACTTTCCACGCTTCGTTTTTACTAAGCGCTTTATCGGCGTTTTCGTCGTAGCTTTGCAGCGTGAGTTCGGTGAAATTTTCAGAAAACGTCCAGGTTACGACGGCTGTTTTTATCATATCGCCCTGGACGTCAAATTTGACCGAGGCGTGTGCGGTCGGGGTGTAAAGCGAGCAGAGCGCACAGGCGTGCGCGAAGCTAAAAAAGGACGCAAAAAGCGCTAAAACGGCGAGTATGCGTCCAAATTTCATTTACAGGCTCTTTGCGAAAATTTGCGCCGTTTTGCGTAGCTCGGCGTCCCAATCAAGCGGCAATTGATCGATCTCTACGACGCTTGCGCCGCTTTCTTTGGCGACGGTTTGCGCGGCTTTTTTAGAAAACTGCGGAGCGACGAAAATGACCTTCACGCCGTGCTCTTTAGCCTCCTCGATGAGCTCTTTTAGCTCGGCCGGTTTTGGTTCCTTGCCATCTACTTCGATCGCGATTTGCTCTAGATCGTAGCGCTTAGCAAAGTAGCCCCAAGACGGATGATATACGATAAATTCGCGGTTTTTGACGTTTGCTAGAGTACTTTTGATAAATCCGTCAAGCTCGTCGAGGCGGGCTTCAAATTTAGCCAAATTCGCCTCAAAAAGCGCCTTGTTCTCGGGATATTTTTCGATTAGCGCGTCGGCGATGTTTTTAGCTTGGATTTTTACCAAAACGGGATCTAGCCAGATGTGCGGATCAAATTCGCCGTGGTGATGCTCGTGATCGTGGTGATCGTGGCCTGCGTGTTCGTGTTTATGCTCGTGGTCTGCGTGCTCGTGCTTAGCGTCATGGTGATGATCGTGTTCGCCGTGTTCGTGGTGGCCTTCAAATTTGATCTTTTCCACACCCGCGTCTGTTTTTACGATTTTGAGATTTGGATATGATTTTTGAAATTTCGGCAACCAAGCATCCTCAAACTCGATCCCGATAGCAAAATAAAGATCGCTTTTTTCCAGCGCGGTCATTTGCTTCGGCTTTGGTTCGTACGTGTGCGGATCGGCTCCTTTGCCCACCATCACGTTTACCTCGACCGCGTCGCCCGCGATTTGCTTGACGAAATACTCCTGCGGCAAAATACTGACGCTAACTTGCCCTTTGGCGTAGAGCGCGACTAAGCCCAAACATAAAAACGCGAAAATTTTTCTCATTTTTATCCTTTCCGTGTTAAAATTTGGGCGAAATTATATCAAAAGCAACTTAGTTGCAAATTAATTTTTCTCAAGGTATAATACCCTAAAATTCTTAACGTGGAGGAAAAATATGGGCGAAAATTTGGAAGAAAAAGCCGGTTTTGAGGAGCTTTTAACGAAAAATGATATCAAAATCACTCCGCTTAGACTAGAGATTTTACATATCTTGCACGCCGCTGCCGCGCCGCTTAGCTATGATGAAATTCTAGCCCAAATAGGCGCAAACAAAACCACGTTTTACCGCTGTATGGACCTTTTTGAAGCTAAGGGAATCGTGCTAAAAAGCGAAAATAACCGCAAAAATTTCTACGAACTTGAAAGCGGAGCAAAGGCGTATTTCGTCTGCGACGTCTGCCACAAGATGACTAATATCGACATGCCGCGCCTAAAACAAAATCACGTCAAAAGCGTCGTGGTTAAGGGCGTTTGCGACGACTGCTTTTAAATTTTGCGCTTAAATTTGACGGTAAATTTGCTGCTTAAATCCGCTGCCGAGCAAATTTTGTCGCAAATTTAAAGCGATTGGTTTCGTCAAAATTTAAAACTCAAATTTGACGCGGATAGCCCAAAACTAGTCCTCATAAAGCTTTGCGATCTCCGGCGGTATCGCGATCGGACGACCGCGCGAGAGGTCGAAAAATACATAAGTCGTCACTGCGCTAGCGACCGGTATGCCGTCCTTGCTAAACTCGTAAAAACGCTTCGAGCAGCTTCTTTTTTCGGGCTGCGTCCATGTTTTCACACTCACTTTATCGCCCAAAAATAGCTGCCCCAGATAGTCTATCTCGTGCCTGCGCACCATCCACGTGCGGTTTTGCGCGAGATTGGTCTCGATGAGGTCGCCCACGGCGTTTGAATGCGCGTTGGCCGCTTCTTGCATCCAAATCACGTAGTAAGCGTTGTTTGCGTGATGATTCACGTCGATGGCGTCCTCGCCCACTGTAAATTCGTAGTAAAAAATTTTCATTTTCGCTCCTAAAAACGCTAAAATTGTAGCAAAAATTTAAAGGCAAACAAAATGAAAGAGATGTGGGACAAAAAGGCGGCGAGCTATTCGAGATTTACGGGCGAGCCTAGCGTTTTTCATAGAGGGCTTTACGCTAAGATCGCCGAGTTTGGCGTCAAATTTGAGGGCAAAAGTGTCGTGGATATAGGCTGTGGCACGGGCGTGCATACCTTGTTTTTGGCGCAAATTTGCCGCGAGATAACGGGCATGGATATCTCAGGCGAGATGCTAAAAGTCATGGTTGAAGACGCTGCGAAATTTAATATTTCAAATTTAACCGCCGTGCAAAGCGATTTTAAAAACTTTAACCCAAACCGCGTCTACGACGTAGCTTTTAGCACGATGAGCCCCGCGATCGCGGACGAGGAAGATTTTGTCAAATTTATAAATTTGGGCGAAAAAAGGGTCTACCTTTGGTGGAACAAACCGCGTTATTCAAGCGTTTTGGAGCTTTTTTACGAGGGCTCCGAAAAGCGATGCTTTAAAGAAAAGGCGAACTTTTTTGAAGAGTACTTGCGCCGAGAAAATATCGCTTTTAACTCCTGCGTGCTCGAGGAGTCTCGCGAACAAAAACGCACGCTTGAGGAGATGACGCAAAACGCACTTTGGCATTTACAGATCGCAAATTTTACGCACGATGAAAATGCTGTCAGATCGCGGCTAGAAAGCATCGCGCAGGACGGCTTCGTGACGGAAAAAATCGTCTCTTCAATGAAGCTTTTAGTTTTTTAAGATATAATCGCGTTATTTATTTAAAATTTAAAAAGGATTTTAGTTGTCGCGAGCGTTTTTGCAGATATTTTCGTGCGTTTTATGTTTTTTTTGTGTTCAAGTTTTTGCCGCTTCGCACGTTTTATCGCCCGTTACCCAACCCAAATTTGACGAACAAAAAGCCAGACTAGGCAAGGAGCTGTTTTTCGACGCATCGATAAGTCCGAGTGGAACGCTATCTTGCGAGAGATGCCACAATCTTTACTGGGACTTAAGCGGTACGAGTAAAAAAAACGTAAAAATATCCGCCGACGAGGAGATTAGCCCGCCTACCGCGCTAAACTCGGCGTTAAATTTTATCTTTTTTAAAAATGGCGAGGTTAAGGATATAACCGAGCAGGTTAGTCAGAGCCTAACGAGTAAAAATGAGCTTGGTAGCGAGCCGAAATTTTTAATCCAAAAGGTAAATCAAAGCTCCCTTTATAGGAAAAAATTCAAAGAGCTCTACAAAAACGGGGTGAGCTTTGAAAATATCGTCGATGCGCTGGTAAATTTTGAAAAAGCCCTCATCACGCCAAATGCTAAATTTGATAAATTTATCAGCGGCAACGAGAGCGTTTTTGACGAAGAGGAAAAGCGCGGATTTGAGCTGTTTCAAAAGGTCGGCTGTATAAACTGCCACAGCGGCGCAAATATAGGCGCAAACCTATACTACGAGCTGAAATTTGGCGCGGACGGCAACAAAACCGGCCGCTACAAAGTGCCTAGCCTGCGAAATATCGAAAAAACGGCGCCGTACTTTTATAGCGGCGAGGTAATGGACCTAAAAGACACGATCAAAGCCGTCGGTAAAATGCTTTTAAGCTACGATTTTAGCGACGAACAGACGCATGCGCTTTATAAATTTTTGCTGACTTTAAGCGGCGAAAAACCGGAAATTTTAAAATGAAACACAAGATAATCTTTCATAAAATTTTGTTTTTTACTATCGTTTGTATCGTATTTTTCGGCACGGTGATGACCTATAAGGCCACTAGGGACCTAGTAACCGCCTACGAGTGGAAGGGCGCTATCGAGAACGTAATGGACGCTAACGATGAGGCAAATTTCTTGCTCGAAAAAAGCCTTCTAGAGGCTGACTACGACTCGATCATGCGCTATACTGCGGAGTTTCAAAAGGGTCTAAAAAAGCTTGATTCAAGCAATCTAATATCCTTTGAAAAACTCGCGTTAAACAAAAAAGCATTTACCGAGCTTGAAGAAGCTGTCAAAAAAAGAGTCGAGCTAACGGACAAATTTAACTCCGTGACGGTAATGGCAAAGCTTGTTTATAGCGAGATGCTTTTAAAATTTGAGGCTTTGGATGGATTTTATTTTAAAGAGTTTATCCCTAAATTTTTGATATTTAGATACCAATTAAATCCCCACCAAAAACCCCATATAAAGCTTTTAAACGATTATTAAACGTAACCAAATCTAACCAAAAACGACGCCAGCTTTTTAGCTGGTACTCAAAGGCTACTTGGCTACTACGAGCAGGTGCAGAAGATTTATCACGAGATAGTTTCGCTTGAAATTTACAAAAAACTATCCGGTCTAAAAGAAAGTAACGAGCGCTATATACAAAAAGTTTTGTCAAATTTGCGCGGCACGACGGTGCTAGTGTTTATATTGTTTGCTTTAGCGACGCTATTTGTTTACATCTCTTACCGCAGAGCAAAGAATCACATTAGGCTTCTAACTCGCTTTGAGCAAGCCGTCGATAATAGCTTTAACGCAATAACCTTTACCGATCTGGACAGAAAAGTAAAATACGTAAATAAGATTTTCGAGCGAAATTTCGGGTATAAATTTGAAGAGCTCAAAGGCAAAAATATAAATATCATCAAATCCCACTATCATCCGCACGAATTTTATCAAGATATGTTAAAAACGATAGAATCAAATCAAATTTGGCGAGCCGATGAGCTAGTGAGCAAGACAAAAAGCGGTGCCCTCATCCATGAGCAGGTTATTTTCTCTCCGCTTTTTAACGAAAGCGGCGACAAAGACGGCTATATGTCGATCAAATACGATAAAACCAAAGAGCTCGCGATGACCAAAGAGCTCGAAAATAAAAACAAAGAGCTGCAAAACGAGGCGCTAAAGGACAAGCTAACGGGGATGGGTAGCTATTTTGCTCTGACGCAAAGAACGGAGCTGGGCGCCGGCGGTATGTTAATTTATATAAACATCAACAACTTTATGGATTTTAGGTTTTTTTACAAGACAAAAACCGTGGATGCCATCATTGCATCATTTGCCGAGACGCTTCAGCTTTGCATCGATACTTATAAGATGGACGCGGACATTTACAGAGTGCAGTTTGACGAGTTTTGTATCTGGTATGGCGGCGACGATACGGAGTGGGCCGTGCGTAAATTTATGGATTATTTTAAGGCAAATAGCCTCTATATCACGGTCGAGGGAACAAGAGAGTTTATCCCAAATATCAAAATAACCATCGGCGTTAGCTTGCCTCAAGATACCCCGCAAACAAACCGCCTAACCCAAGCCATGCTAGCTCACCACGAAGCTAAGCAAAAAGGCGAAACAGTACAGTTTTACACCGAAAATAGCCACATAGAGCAGCAGTACTACCACAACCAAATCATGTCGCGCACCATCGAAAACGCCATATATAACGACACGGTGATCGTCGAGTGCCAGCCTATTTACGACGTATCGGGTGAAGAGGCCGGTGTCAAATACTACGAAGTTCTCGTGCGTATAATTGACGAAAGCGGCAAGATCCTCTATCCGGGCGAGTTTTTGGACATAGCAAAGAAAATTTCGCTTTATAACGATATCACCAAAAAGGTCGTCGAGCACGTATTTAGACTCGTGGAGAAATTTACAAACACGAGCTTTTCTATGAACCTTTCTAGTAGCGATATCGCAAACGAGAGCATAAGGGATCTCATAGAGAAAAAACTACGCGTTTGCTCAAGGCCCGAGCACGTGTATTTTGAGATATTAGAGAGCGAGGGCGTGGATGACTATAAGATTGTAAATGATTTCATCAACAAGATCCGCGCCTACGACTGCAAAATTTCGATCGATGATTTCGGTAGCGGTTACTCAAACTACTACCGCATCCTAGAGCTTGATATCGACACGATCAAGATCGATGGCTCGATCATCAAAAAGCTACCGTACGACAAAAACGCTAGGTATCTGCTGCAAACCATCATCGATTTTGCCGGAAGACAAGGCTACAACGTCGTGGCAGAGTTTGTAAGCTCAGAGGAAATCCTCGCCGAGATAAAGAAATTTGGCATCAAATACGCGCAAGGGTTTTTGCTAGGCAAGCCGACCTCGCCGAGCAATATCGAGGAGTAAGCGGACGGCGGCTTTGAGCCGCTAAATTTAGCTCATCTTAGTCAAATTTGTCCGCTCAAATTTGACTAATCCCGCATCCAAACCGCCAAAAATCCAAGCAAAACGATAGCGAAAAACAAACCCGCCTGAAAATAAAAATTCTTTTTTAAGTTTTCGTTTATCAGAGCGCAAAGCTCGGAAATAAAAATATATAGCTCGCTCACGCATATCCTTTGGGCGAAAATTTTACGTCAAATTTGCTGTCCTTGCAGAGTTAAATTTGAGTTTGGCAACGAAAAGCCGCTCAAATTTGGCTTGGATTATAAATTTGAGCTTGGCTCGTCTTTAAATTTCCTTCTAACAAAAGCGGCGCAAACTACAAACGAAACTGCCGTCAAAGCGTAAAATATATAGCTAAAAATAGGATTTGCCTGCGTTTCGCCCTCTTTTAGCTTTTTTACCGAAACGGCGTTTCTAAACATGTCAAACATCGCGATACGCCAGCCGTAGTATTTGATCTGCGCCCTGCCTTAGCCCACTAGACTCTGAGCGGCGGCTTGGACATCGGCGGAGTCAAATTTAAAATAAAGCGGCAAGCCCCAGCCTGTATCCTCGTTTCGATACGGCATCACCTTCGTGCCGTTAATTTCGCGCGTGTAGATGAAGTACACGTCGCGCGTTGGGCCGTCGGCGGGATTTTGCGCGTCGATGAATCCATCTTTGTCCATGCGCTTGACCTCGCCGCCCGTGATGATCGCCTCGTCGTAGTGCGGGAAAGCGTAGTTTATCGCCGCGATCGCCAAAGCGTGCAGAGCTAGCAGAAAGCTAATGATGAAAATTTGAAGATATTTTTTAAATTTTTGCATTTTCGTCCTTTGGGGCGAATTGTACAAGATAGAAGTTTATAATAAGCTAAGCCCCTAAAATAGGGGCTTATAGGGGTTAGGCTTTGGCCTTGCAGCCGCAGCTTCCCGCGATAAATTTAAGAATCTGGATAAAGAAGCAAATGCCGCCGATGATGAAGATCGTATCTCCGATCATCCTTAGCCAGCGTAAATTTTGCAAGTGATCCATTTGCAAGAACTCCGCGCTTCTAGCGTACCACATGCCAACATCTATCGCAGCGACCGCCTGATAAAGACCGATCGGAAGCAGCGACGCTACGATCATCAGCATTAGTCCCGCATTTAGCGACCAAAAGCCCACCTTCATCAGCTTGTCGTTAAATTCTTGCCCTTTGAAGAGATAAAGCGCCACTAGCCAAACAAAACCTAGCGCCAAAAATCCGTAAACGCCAAACAGCGCCGCGTGTCCGTGCACCGAAGTGGTATTTAGACCCTGGATGTAGAACAAAAATAGCGGCGGGTTGATAAGGAAGCCAAACACGCCCGCGCCCAGCATATTCCAAAATGCCACCGCGATAAAGCAGTAAAGCGGCCACTTGAGGTTTTTTGCCCAGCTTTGCGCAAACTGAAGCGAATACTGATGAAACGCCTCTGCTCCAAGAAGCACCAAAGGCACGACCTCAAGCGCAGAAAAGCTAGCGCCCACAGCCATGATCGGAGTGGTCGTTCCGGCAAAATAAAGGTGGTGGAAGGTGCCCGGGATACCGCCGATCAAAAACAAGCTAGCACTTGCCAAGGTTGAATAAGTCGCAAATTTTTTGCCAACTAAGCCCAAAGATGCAAACACGAAAGCAAGCGAAGCGGTCGCAAATACCTCGAAAAAGCCCTCGACCCAAAGGTGAACGACCCACCAGCGCCAGTACTCCATCACCGGTAGCGGGCTTCTTTGTCCGTAAAATAGCCCAGCGCCGTAGAAAAGTCCCACCGCGATAGCAGAAGCCGTAAAGATAGCTAGCAGGTTTTTATCGCCGTCAGCCTTAAATCCACCGACAAATCCACGAAGCACGAGAGCCATCCAGATAACAAGACCGACAAACAAAATAAGCTGCCAAACCCTGCCAAGCTCGATATACTCGTATCCTTGGTGACCAAGCCAAAAGCTCAGGCTAGTATCCATCTTGCCCGCTATCGCCATATATTCGCCGATAAAGCTGCCCACGACTAGGAAAAGTAGCGCGTAAAATAGCAGATCCACGCCTAGCTTTTGAAATTTAGGATCCTTGCCGCCGTTGATGATAGGCGCTAGGAAAAGTCCAGCCGCCAAAAAGCCCGTCGCGATCCAGAAAATACTCGCCTGGATGTGCCAAGTGCGCGCCAAAGAGTACGGGATGTGCTCGGATAAATTTATACCGTAAAACTCCTGCCCCTCGACCGTGTAGTGCGCTACAAAGCCGCCTATCATGATCTGGAAAACAAAAAGCGCGAGTGCGACGAAAAGGTATTTGCCAAGCGCCTTTTGAGACGGGGTCAAATTTAGCCTCGAGAGCGGATCAGCGTCGATAGGAGCGAGTCTTTCGTGATCTTTTTCGCCGTAGAAATTTGAAAACCAAACTAAAAGGCCAACGCCCGCGACCAAAATCGTAACGCTAATAATCGTCCAAAATACGTTTTCTTGCGTCGGGACGTTGTCGATTAGCGGCTCGTGCGGCCAGTTGTTCGTGTACGTAGCCTCGCTATTTGGGCGATTCGTCGCCGTAGCCCAGGTCGCCCAGAAGAAGAAATCATTTAGCTGCTCGCGGTTTTCCTCTTTGGCTAACGTGTTGTTTTTCATCGCGTAGTTTTCGCGTAGCTTCTGGTATTTCGGATCGTTGCCAAAAAGCCCGTCATACTCGTCGCGCACTACCTTTGCCGCGGCGATCCTCTCGTCGCTGATCGTTATAACGCCGTTTTTTAGCGTATTCGTGCGGTATTCGCTTTTTGTTAAAGCCTTTATATTTGCTTGCTGTTCGGTGCTCAGAGCGTCAAATTTGGCTCCGTAAAGCTGAGCGGCCTTGATATCCATAAACGCGACTAGCTCTTTATGCAGCCAATCAGCCGTCCAATCAGGTGCCTGATACGCTCCGTGTCCCCACACCGAGCCCACCTGCATACCGCCGATGCTCTGCCAGGCTTCCTGGCCTTTGTAAATTTGCTCTTGCTCGATTACGATTTTGCCGTTTTTATCGGCAAAACTCACCACGGGCGGCGCTTCGCGGTAAACCTCTACGCCGTAATAACCCAGTATCCCGAAGGCGATAGTAACGACTGCTACCAGCGCCCACCAATACTTCTTGTATTCACGCATACTTTGTCTCCTTTTGAAAAATTCGGATAAAGTTTATCCAAAATAAATTTGCGCAAAAATGATGTATATCAATAAAAGGACCAAATTTGTCCTTAAAATATGCCTTATATTAAAAAATGTATAATTTCAAAAATATATTTTAGGAGATTTTATGTTTAAATTTGAGATCATTTATAAATTTTGCCTCATCTGCATGCTGATTTTGGGGCTTTGTCTGCTTGCGTTTTCGGGGATAAATTTCGCGCTCGGAGAGTACGGCGAATTTTGGATGAGCGCGCATAAATTTGCGGGCTTTTTGGTTGCGCTTGCAGCCGTTTTACACGTGATAAATCGCAAGAAAAAGCTCATAAAGCTCGCAAACGAATTTATAGACGTCGTCACTCGCCGCAAAAACCCGAGCATGTGCAACATGGACCGCATCATCGCATCGCTCGAGCCATACACGATCACTGAAATCTCGCAAAAACTAGGCTTTGACGAGGCTGAGTTTTGCCGCACCTTGCGCGAAAACGGCGTTAAATTTAACAGTGCCGATCAAACCCTTCGCCAAATCGCTTTTTTAAACGACGAAAAGATATTTTTCGTGCTAGTCCTCATCGCCGAGGCGAAATTTGGCAAGAGATTTTGCGGCGAACTCAAATTTAAAGGCGCTAAATCTAACGGCGGAACAAAAGCAGCGTGAGTTTGTCGCAAGCGAGGCGGAAGCCAAATTTACATTTTTGAAAGGACTCAAATTTTAAAAATAACCGAAATTTTAATCATAACTTTTAACGTTTTGCTTTTTGGCGGGATTGTTTGGACGATATTTTGGCGCAATCCTCGCAAGCTCAGCTCGCGTCAGCTTGCTACAATAGACGAAACGAGCGAATCAAACGCAATAAAAAGACTTTCCGTGCGGCCGTTTTTACTTTGGTTGGAGCGGTTTTTCATCTCGCGTGAAAGCATTTGGTTTGACCAAAATTACATCTATGTTTTTAGAGGGCAGGAACTTGCGGCTAGGTATAAATTTGAGCAAATTTTAGCGCTTGAGGGCATGAAAACGCGGATCAATAGCGCTAGAATTTGGCGGATTTGTTTTGCGGACGAGTTTGGGCAAAACGGCACGAGCGAGTATAAATTTGCACCCGCCGCTTCGATTTTTACGCCGAATTTTAAAGAGTTTTTGCAAATTTTACGGGAGAAAAATCAGGACGCGATCAAAACGGAGCCGAGATTTTGGGAAACGGTTTAGGGCTAAATTTCGCTTTAACTTAACGAAACGATTTGCATTTTGTCGCGTAAATTTGAGGGCAAATTTGAAATTTCACTTGCCATAGCCGATACCTATAACTTTGTCAAAGATAAATTTAAGCTCCTCTTGGTGCGCGATCATGAGTACGCCAAGGTGTGGAAAGTCGCGTTTTAGCCCAGCTAAAAGCTCTTTCGCTAGTGCGCTATCAAGCGCCGAAGTCGCCTCGTCAAGCAGCAAAAACGTAGGCTGCGCAAAATAAACCCTCGCAAACGCAAGCCTTTGCGCCTCGCCTCCGCTTAAAATCTTGCCCCAGTCTTTAACTTCGTCTAGCTCGGAGATGAATTTCTCTAGCCGTACTCGCCGTAAAATCCCCTTAAAATCGGCATCGGCACCTTGCAAATCGCTAGGATACGCAATAAGCCGCCTTAGGCTCATGCACGCTAAAAACGGCTTTTGCGGTACGCTCATTGTCCCGCGCGGCACGCAAACCTCACCCGAGCCGTGATCCCAGATGCCCGCGATATACCTAAACACGCTGCTTTTGCCTGTTCCGCTAGCTCCGCGCAGTAGTATCCATTCGCCGCTTTTTATGCTCAAATTTAGCCCGCAAACCAGCTTTTCGCCGCTTGGGGTAAAAATTTGCAAATTTGAGCATTTTAGCTCGTTTTGTTTGCTACTCTCGTCAAATTTAACGCTCTCAAATTTATCCTGCGTCAAATTTGCCGCCGTTACTCGGGCGGAGTCGTTCACTCCGTCAAGGTTGCTGTTTTGTCCGTCAAATTTAGCGCCAAATTTGACCTTAGGGTTCGCCGCCTGCGCGATCTCGACGAATTTATACACGCGCTCCACGCTCGCGGCCCACTCCATGATCTGTTTATAGTAGTCCATAAACCACGCAAAGCCGTCCTGCACGCTATAAAACGCCGAGCGCGCCCGCATCATATCGCCAAAGCTCATCGCCCGCGCGAAATAAAGCGGCAAACAGGCGAAAATGGGGATTAGATTCGTGATTTTTAAGTAGCTAGCCGAAAAGCACTCGAGGCGAAACTCGGCGTTCATGATGACGCGCCAGTTGCGCACGACCTCGCTAAAACTTGCTCTAAAGCGCGATTTTTCAGCGCCGGCGCCATTCATTAGCGCGACGGCTTCAGCGTTTTCGCGGGTGATGAGCAAATTTGCGCGGTAGTCGGCCTCAACCTGCTGTTTTTCGTAGTTTAGGCGCTTTAGGCTACGGCCTATGAGGTGCGTGATTAGCGAGCTAAAAAGCGTATAAACGAGCGCGACGTAGACCAAAAAGCCTTCTATCGCGAACTCGCGACCAAATGCACTAAAGTGCAGTACCTTTGATGCTTCCCAAAGAATAAATGTGAAAGCAAAAAGCTTGGAGAGGTTATAAACCATGGATTTTATGAGATTTACGCTTTTGTCGGCAAGCAGGAGGCTGTCCTCGGCAATACGCTGATCCGGGTTATCAAAGCCCTCGGCGCCGGATAAGCGGTAGAAATTTGCGTTCTTTAGCCATAGATTTTCCATCTCTTCGCTTAGGCTCTCGCGCCACGAGATCACGAGTAGCTTTTTAAACCAGTTTCCGATCACGATAAAAAGCACGATAACGGCGGTATAGACGAGAAATTCGCCCACAAGCGGGAGCATAAGATCTTTTTCAAATTTCTCGATCGCGTCGTAAAATTTTTTATCCCAAGCGTTCATTAGCGTCGCGACCTTGACGATGGCTAGGCTAGCTCCCAGCGTCACGGCCAGCATCGCCCACGCCGTTAGCGAGCGCTTGCCCGTCCAAAACCAGCTCGCGATGATGAAAAACTTCTTTAAAATTTGCAAATTTAGCCTTTTTTTGTTTGGTTTTTGCGCTCTGCTACGAGCGATAAATTTACGTTCCGAGATTTTTATGCGGCGCAAATTTTAGCCTAAATTTGGCCTGCTTTGTTCAAATTTAAAGCGTGAAGCGGTATGTTTATTTACCGCTTCGAAAAGGCCGAAATTTACGCAAATTTGATCCAGCAAAGTTCTTTAATACGTATAGTTAAACGTCAGCGTGAAATTTCGCGGATCGCCGTAGAAGTTGTTCATGCCGGCGGTTCTGTTTTGCGTATTCATAAAATACTTTTTGTCGGTTATGTTTTTGACCGCGAGTCCGAGGCTGAAATTTTTGTTGAAAAAGTAGTTTACGTTGGCATCCCAAAGCGCGTAGGCTTTTTGCGTAGGCGCTACGTAGGCTACGTTTTGATAAAAGCCCGAAGTCGCGCTCTGCCATCTAACTCCGGTGCCAAAGCTCAACTTTTGGCTGCTAGAAAACGGTATCTCGTAGCTGGTGTAAATTTTAAACAAGTGCTTAGGTACGTAGGATTTTGCGTTCGCGCCTTTGTCGTAGTTTACGTTTGTAGAGGTCTTTTTCTCGCTTTTCATATAGACGCTTTTGTTAAACGTATAGCCGGCAAAGAGGTTCCACCTATCCGTTAGCGCGCCTGAAATTTCAAGATCTAGCCCGCGGCTTCGCACCTTGCCCTCGGCGATGCTGTTGGCGGTATTTAGCGGATCTTGGATGGCTCTGTTTTCTTGCACGACCTGAAATAGCGCGACCGCGGTATTTAGCGCGCCGTCAAAGTACTCTGATTTTACGCCGGTTTCTACGTTGTAGCCTACGATCGGTTTTAGGATGTTTTTGTTCGCGTCCGTCGCACTTTGAGGTTTAAATATCTCTGCGTAGCTAACATACCAGCTGTGATTTTTAGCAAAATCCCAAGTAAGACCTGCATAAGGCGCGAAGTGATTTTTGGTGAGATCTAGCGTCTTTTTGCTCGTGTGGTTTTTGAGGTCGTCCCATTTTTTGTCGTATTTTACGCTGGTAAATCTGCCGCCTACTAGCAAGTGCCAATCATCCGTGAAGTTATATCTCGTGCCGATACCAAATGAGCGCTGGTAAATTTTAGTCGTGTATAGGTCGTCATCCGTTATCGTGCTACCGTTCCAGTTGGGCTCGGCTATCGCGGCGCCGTTCCAGTTATATAGCCCGATACCAAGCGAGCTTAGGCTGGCGTTTGGCGCCCATTTGTCGTGGCGTGTAAATTTCTCGCGAGAGAGCGAGCCGTTTACGAAAAACTCGTGCTTACGCCCGAAAAACTCGTATTTACCGTCCGCGCCGATTTGCAAATTTACCTCGTCCGATTCGTTGTCGTATTTTCTAAATCTCACGTTGTGCGTCGGTCTTGCGATCGCGACGTTATATGGGTTCGTGCCGCCCATCGCGCCGAATTTAAACATACCTTCGCTTTTAGTGTAGTTTAGTTTGGCGTAGATTTTCGTATCGTCGCTAAGCTGATGCGAAAGCTCAGTAAAGGCGTTAAATTTCTCGTATTCGCTTTTATCCCAGCTCGAACCGAAATAGCTTTTGCGGCTCAAATTTAAAAGATTGCCGCTAGCATCGCTAGCCGGTACGCCGTAGATATCGTAGACGCCGATCGTTCTTTGCCAGATGAGGCCTGTAGTTAGCATCGTTTTATCAGTGAGATCAAACTCAAACGTACTGCCCAGCGCCTCTCGGTGACCGTTTTTGTGATTTTTAAACGAGCCTGTTTTGTTTAGGATTCCGATTAGCCTGCCGCGGATCGTACCGTCTGTGTTTAGCGCGTTGGTTACGTCAAACGAGCCTCTGTAGTTGTTCCAGCTGCCCATACTTAGCCCTAGATTTATGCCAAGCTCGTCGCCGGGGCGCTTGCGGACTAGATTTACCGTGCCGCCAGGCTCGCCGTTACTCTGCGTAAGTCCCGCTACGCCGCGTAGTACCTCGACGCGGTCGTAAAACTCGAGATCCGTAAATTCTTTTGAAAATCCAAGCGTACCTTGAGCCGTGATAGATACCGAGGATGCGACGCCGTCTTCTTGGATGTTGTCGATGTTAAATCCTCTAGAGACGATGCGGTCGCGCCCGCTGTCGCGATAAAGCGTGATGCCGCTCGCGTAGTTCATCGCCGTATCGACGTCTTTTAAATTTAGGTCTTTGATGAGCTGATTTGAGACAACGGAGACTGATTGCGGAGTCTCGCGGATACTGAGATTTAGACCCGTGGCGGTGCTCATATTTCCCGTCGTATACGAGCCCGTACCCTCGGTTGTCGATAGATCGGCTTTACCGTATGCGGTGACCTCGCCGAGGTTTGCATCGACTGCGTAGAGCGAGCAAGCAAGGCACATAGATAAGCCTATAAATTTACATTGAGCGTTCAAAATTTTCTCCTTAATATTGATAATGATTAGGCGAATTATATATCAAAATATTTAAGAAAAAATAAAGAACAAACAGACGCTAAATCAGCAAAAATGCAGGTTAAATTTGAGCGGATAAATTTGGTATTTTAAGTTAAATTTGAATAAAAAGCAAAGGTGAATTCGGATCAAATTTAAAATTTAGCGAGCGCCATAAACCGCTCGCTAATTAAAAGCATTAAGCACCGATGATGATGTGGCTAGCTTTGATTA
>CAURRL010000008.1:0-17281 GCA_963526895.1 uncultured Campylobacter sp.
AAGCTTTTGGGCGAAATTTAAGGTTCATTTTTAAGGCGTAGCTCGGTTAAATTCGGCGCGGTTCGGATTTGGATTATTTTCTCTCGAGACTGCGCCGAATTTATGCTAATATTAAATTTGCCGCGTTGGGATTTTGGCGATATTTTGTTTGTTTTGGCGGGTTTTTAAAATTGAAGTCAAATTTAACCAAAGCGAGCATTAAATTTGGCAAATTTGGAGATTTTTATAGTGATGTAAAGAAATAAATTTAAAAATGGCGGAATATTTAAAAGTAGAAAATTTTGATAGAAATTTCGGGGAAAGTCCCCGAAATTTAAGCTCTTTTATTTTCCAAGCGATTTAAAACGGGCTTTAAAAACTCGTCAAATTCGTCTTGCGTGAGCACTCTTTTACCTAGTTTTTCCTTGCACTCTTTACCGAGCTCGCAAAGTACCTCGCGGTTTGCGATGCTTTGGGCCTTGCCGTGTCTTGCTAGCACCGTGTTTAGCTCGTGTTCCTCTGAGAAATTAACCAACTCGCGATCTGTTGCCATTTTAGCTCCTTTGCTAAGAATTTGTATGATGATTATACAGTTTTAGGTTTAACTTATGGCTAAAATTTGCACGGTGAGCGGGTTTGCGTAGTCAAATTTAAAAGCCGCACTCATAAAATAATAGCGTCAAATTTGACGAACCGCGCTACTCTATCCCGCCTAAAAGCGGTACGAATAAGCACTCGTCAAGCGCTTTTTGCGTTATTTCGCCGCGAGCGTCTTTTTTAAATTTGACGATAAACTGCTTGCCGTCTTTTTTGATAGGAGCTACTAAAATACCGCTGTTTTTTAGCTGGTTAAAAAGCGTCTGCGGTACCTGCTGTGTCGCCGCCGAAAGCAAGATCCTGTCGTATGGCGCGTAGCTCTTCCAGCCGACGTTTCCGTCATCAAATCGCACGTGGACGTTGTGGATTTTAAGCGCCTCAAAGCGTTTTTTGGCCTCGCTCGCGAGCTTTTCGATGCGTTCGACGCTAAAAACCCTGTGCGCCAAATGCGACAAAATCGCCGCCTGATATCCACTACCGCAGCCGATCTCTAGGGCGTTGTCGATATCTTCGGCTTCGAGCGCTAGCGTCATTTTGGCGACCGTTAGCGGCGAGCTGATCCATTGATTGCCGCCGATGGGCTGGGCGTCTAGGCTATACGCGTGGCGAGTAACGGGCGCAAAGATCTCGCGCGGAGTGTCGCAAAGTGCCTTGTAAAGCGAGGGCGTCAGAGTGAGTATATCGCCGATCTCATCGGCCATGTTTGTGCATTTTGATTTTTCAAGAGCGGTCATAAAATCCCCAAATTTCGTTTGGCTTCAAGGATCAAATTTGCGTCAAATTTAGTCTCTTTCGCAAATTCGCCGCTTGGCAAAAATACGCCCGAAAACTCTAAATCAAGCGAACTTGCGGCCACGACGTAGCAGCTGTTGGCAAGCGCTAAGGCCTTGCAAAGCGTAAAATATGCGTCCTCGCGCGCCTTGCCCCACATGGCGGGCACTAGGATGATGTCGCAGCCCTTTAGCTGCTGCCAAAGATGGGCAAATCTAAGTTCAAAGCAAATGAGAACGCCGATTTTTAGCCCTTTAAAATCAAAAGGTTTTATCGCCGACTCGTCGCCCGCAGCGAAAATTTCGTGCTCTAAATTTGGGCGAAAAAGCTTTGATTTATTTTGCGTGTAAAAGATATTTTGGCTGTTTAGTAGGATAAATTCGTTGTAAATTTCGTTTTTTTGCGCCTGCGTGATCGAAATTTGCGCTAGACCTTTGGCGCGGTTTAGGCTCGTTAGATGCGTGAGTCCGAGAAATTTATCAGGACTTAGCGCTTCTTGTAGCGCTTCAAAAAGTATAGCGTCGAAACTGCCGATCGAGCCGCCAAGCATAGCACGGTTTGCGCCGCTGAAAAATCCATCGAAATCATACCCGCTCACGCACAGCTCGCTGGCTAAGATGATAGAGTTTCTGGGCGCGGCGGCGATTTTTTCTAGCAGTTCGTCTTGTCTTTGCTGGCAGGTCGGCGCAGTTAGGACGATAGGGCATAAATTTGGACTAAAAGTCGTCAAAGCTGATGCTTCCCTTGCTGTAGTTTGTCACCTTTGCTTCAAAGAAATTTGACTTTTGGTCGTTAAATTTCGCAAAGTCATCGACCCATTTGATCGGGTGAGCGACGTTATATTTGCGTTTTAGGCCGATCGCAACTAGGCGCTGGTCGATGAGATAGTGGATATACTGCTCGATGATATCGTCTGTAAAGCCCATTATTTGATTTTGCGTGATGTATTTGCCCCATTTTATCTCTAAATTTCCAGCTTTTTCAAACATATCATAAATTTTCGCCTCAGTCTCAGGCGTGAAAAGGTCAGGCCTTTCCTTGCGGACTGAATTTATCATGTTTTGAAACAAAAGCAGGTGCGTGATCTCGTCACGTTGGATAAAGCGGATCATCTGCGCCGAGCCTAGCATCTTGCCAGCGCGAGCTAGAGCGTAGATCGCTGTAAAGCCGCTGTAAAAGTAGATGCCCTCTAAAATTTGGTTTGCCACCATCGCAAGAAGTAGCTTCTCGTCAGTCACTTCGCCTGCAAGCTCCTCGTAGACGCTTGAGATGTAGTCATTTTTCTCGCGCAATACGTCGTCGTGCTTCTCCATCTCGTAGATGAGGTCGGTGTTGTCACAGATCGCCTCGACCATGACAGCGTAAGATTTGCTGTGGTTTGCCTCTTCGTAGGCTTGGCGGCTTAGCACGGCGTTGATCTCTGGTGCGGTGATGTAAGGGTTGATGTTGTCAGCTAGGTTGTTTGTCTGAAAGCTATCCATCGAGATGAGCTGGCTCCAGACTAGGTCGTACATGCGTTTTTCAGCCTCTGTGAGGTTGTAGGCGTAGTCGCGCACGTCGTCGGTGGTGTCGACCTCTTTTGGAAACCAGGTGTTGGCCTCCATGAGGTCCCAAAGCTTTAACGCCCACTCGTATTTTGCCTTTGTGAAATTTAAAATGCCGTGTGGGTTGCCGTTAAAGACTCTTCTGTCGGTCAAATTTTCATTTGAACTTGGGTTGTAGATTCTTTTTCGGTTCATGTCTTTTCTTTGTTTTGTAAAATTTGGGGCTGATTTTAGCTAAAAATTTATTTAGATATCTTGAAGCAAGCTATTTGATCGCGTTAAATTTGACTTTTACGGTTGTAGCTAAATTTAAAAACCCACGTCAAATTTGCGGGTTAAATTTAGCGCTTTAGCTCGATCGCGCGTTGGAGCATTTCGTTGCTGGTTGTTATGCTCTTGGCATTAGCGTCGTAGGCTTTTTGCGTGACGATGATCTCTGTTAGAGCCTGTGCTAGATCGACGTTTGACTGCTCGAGCGTGCGACTGGCGATTTGGGCGCCGTAGATGCTTTTACCGCCCGCATCTTTGTAGAAAAAGGCCGCGCCTGAATTTGCGCTTTGAGAATAGATATTATCGCCCATTTTTGCAAGGCCTTGCTCGTTTTGGAAGTGATAGAGCGCGACTTTGCCGACAGAGCGAACTTGGCCGTTTGTAAACTGCGCCAAGATATTGCCTGAATTATTAGTGTGATAATCCTTTAAAATGCCCTCTGGTACGCCGTCTTGAGTGATAGATATACTTTTTGTTTGCGCGGTACTGGTGACGCCCGAGTAAATTTGACCCGCAGCCACGGGAGTGCCGAAGTCTAGCTTTATTTGTGAACCACTACTATCTATCGAAGCCAAGGTTGTGCTAACGAGCCTGCCCTCGTGGTCGAAATTTAGCTCGCCGTTAGTATTTGAGATCACTGTGCCGCTTGCGTCTTTTACGGTTGCTACCGCGTCCCAGACTGTACCGTTAGCGCCCTGAGGTATGCGTTTTGTTAGTGTTAGCTCAAGTTTATTTTTCGTGCCGTCCGCATTCAAAAGCTCGGTTGCGTATTTTTCCTGATTTGCTACTTCTTTGGTTGTATTTATCTTGACTGTTAAATTTGGTGCTGTGGCTAGGTCAAAATCATTTTCAAATTTTTGACTTATACTCCAGTTGCCGTGTTCGTCGATCGGAGTGCTAAATTCAGCTGTTTTGCCGTTTGCGTCGGTTGCCGTTACGGTGATGAGATCGCCTTTTCTGGGGCGAGTTATTGTAGCATCAGCCGTGACTTGTCCTCGTAAATTTATGATTCTAGAGGCGTTATCTATGTTGCTATTATAGGTTGCGGCATCGACTGGCAAGGTGATAGGCTCGGTTTTAAAAGATGAGTCGAGATTGCCTTTAAAAGTTAGCTTTGAGGTTGGCTTGGTCGGTAGATATAAAAACTCCGGTAGGCGAATTTTACCCTGAGAGCCGATGTCGCCAAGGTCAAGATCGGTCGTGTCAATGCTTGGCGTGTAGGCCTGCGTGACTGCGGCCGTGCTGTTTACTCTACCGAAAGCCTCTATCGCGCCCTGGCTTGGAGTGACCGGCGTTAGTGCGTTTTGCGTACCTAGGACGTAGTTGCCCTGATTTGTTATGAGATATCTGTCTTTATCTACGCCAAAGCTACCGGCGCGCGTATAGTAGGTGCCTGAGCTGTTTGTTACGCCAAAAAACCCTTTGCCGCCGATCGCCATATCTAGGTCATTATCGGTTTTCATGAACGCGCCTTGCTTATAAAAGCTAAGTGCCGTCGTCATGCCCGTAGCGCCGAGGCCGACTTGGTCTTGGGTCGGGTTATTGCCCGCAGCGATAGAGGTTTGATAAAAGATGCTTTTAAATTCGGGTATCGAAGCGGTGAAGCCTACGTTATTTATATTGGAGACGTTGTTTGCCCAAACGTCCATACCAAACCCCTGCGTTCTGACGCCACTAACGCCGTTATATAGGCTTCTTACCATGGATTTATCCTTTTGACGGCTCGGTAAATTCTTTGACTTTGTCGATGCTGACGTATTGTCCGCCGACCTTTACCTGCGCGACGCCATCGATAAATTTGACGCCCTCTACGAGATAGTTGCCTACGCCGCCGCTTCTAGCTTTACCCGCATGATCTACGTAGTTTATCTCTACAGAGTAGGTGCCTGCTTTTGCGTCGTTACCCGCGCTATCCTTGCCATCCCACTCGAAGTTATTTGCACCCGCTTTTGCCTCGCCAAACTCTAGCGTTCTTACGATCTTGCCGTTATTATCTCTTATGTTTATCGTGCCGCCTTTTGCCGCGCTTTCTAAAAACCCTGCAAATTTGACGCCCGCGCCTTCTTCTTTTACGATGCCGCTGTCGCCGATTTTAGCCATCTTGCCAAGCACCCCCACGGCGTACATATTTGTGCTATTTTTTAGCTGGTCGGCTAGCTTTTGCATCATTTTGTTCGTGTTTTCTTGCATTTCAAGCGAGGCTAGCTGGCTAGTTTGGGTTAGCATTTTTTCCGTATCCATCGGGCTTGTCGGGTCTTGATACTGAAGCTCGGTCAAAAGAAGTTTCATAAAAGCGTCCTTGTCTAGCTGGGCGTTTGGATTGGTGCCTGCGGCCTTTTGTAGGGCGTCCGCCGATTTTTTAGCGGCTTGGTTGTTTACCGTAAAGTTATTGGTTTCTAGTCCGTTTGACATCTTTTATCCTTTAAATTTTTATATCTCAAGCAAATTTGATTCCAAATTTACACGTAGCGTGGAACGACGAGTTCTAAACGAGGCGCGGACGGTTCACTTTGCTCGGCGTCGTCTGAGCTAAATTTGGAGCCTTTGTAGCTTTTTTGCCCTTGCTCTTTTTTAGGTTGATTTTGATCGCTAAAGTTCATCTCAAGCTCAGTAAAACCCATGTTTACGAGGCTGTTTTTAAACTCGGCCTGATTTTGTAAAAACAGGTTCATCGTCTGCGTGTTTGAGCTAAAATTTATATGCAGATTGTTGCCGCGATTTACCATCGTGATCTCGACCTCGCCCAAATTTAGCGGATTTAGCGTGATGTTAAAGCGCATAAACGGCGATTTATATGCTGCGACTTGCTCTTTTAAATTTGAGCTAAAGTTATCAAACGTCTCGCGCACGGCCTGGAAATTTCTGCTTTGCGCCTTGGCGTTTGAGATGACGTCTTTTACCATCGCGTTTAGCTCGCTATCGCTATTTTTATTGCTATTTTGCTCGGTTTGCTCGCCTTGATCTTGTTCTCTTTCCGGATATAAAAGCGACTGCAAATTTACGCGCTTTTCTTCTTTTTTATCGGCTTTTAAAATTTCATCCGCCGCATTATTATTTTCCGGCTTTTCTTTAACGTTCTTGGTGTTTAACGCGCTTATATTTTCTTCGCCTACTTCCTCTGCTTTATTTACAGCTACTGTTTCGCTATTCTGAGTTTTTGGTTTAGAAACCTCTTGTAGTAGCTTGTTTAGCGTATCTTTTGGCTCTGGCTCGCTTGCGTTTATCGTCTCTTCGACCTTGTTTTTTAGCTCGCTAAACGCGAAATTTTTCTTTGGCGTTACAGGTTCAAAGAAATCTTTTTTTGCCAAATTTGGAAATTTCTCGCCCAACTCGTTTGCTTGAACCTGCGTCACTTCGATGTTTTCTAGGCCCAAATTTAGCTTGTTTGCGATCTCTATTAGCTCGTTTAGATTTTTAGCCCCCCTTAGCTCGTTTAGCGCAGCTTCGTTTGACAGCGCTTTGGCTAGGCGGTTTTCGAAATTTGGAAATTTGCTGATTTTTTCGCCGCCGCTAAGCATCTCTAAAATTTGTAGAAGCTGCATAAAAGTCGCGTTTTCAAACAAATTTTCAGCCGCTTCCTCGCCTAAAATTTCTTTTATGTCCGCACTTTGGATAGGCGCTTTTGTTTGCTGATTTTGAGCTGTTTGGGCGGATAAATTTACGGCTTTTGCCATCTCTTTTAGATCTTTTTCGCTTAAATTTTCGCCCTTTTTAGCGGCCGCGTCTAGCACCATAGAGAGAAACTCGCCGTCTTCTTTGCCGCCTTTTTGCGAGCTTTTGCTCTGCTTTTTCACGCCGCCTTTGATGCTCGCGTCAAAGGACAAAATATCGTTTTGAGTAGTCTGCATAAAAACCCTTTAAATTTAACTTTCATGAGTCATGCAAGAAACGTTCCAAAGTAGCTTTATTATTTTTATAAGGAAAATTTGGCTAGAATCAGCCCTATTTTAATAACGGAGAAAAATTTTGGAAAAGATACGAAACATCGCCGTCATCGCTCACGTCGATCACGGCAAAACTACGATGGTTGACGAGCTCTTGAAGCAATCGGGTACTTTTAACGAGCACCAAGCCATCGGTGAACGCGTGATGGACAGCAACGACATCGAGCGCGAGCGCGGCATCACGATCCTATCAAAAAACACCGCGATCCGCTACAAAGACACCAAGATCAACATCATCGACACCCCGGGCCACGCCGATTTTGGCGGCGAGGTGGAGCGCGTGTTAAAGATGGTCGACGGCGTTTTGCTGCTTGTAGACGCACAAGAAGGCGTAATGCCGCAGACTAAATTTGTCGTGAAAAAAGCGCTCTCGCTTGGCCTTCGCCCAATCGTCGTCGTAAATAAAATCGACAAACCCGCAGCCGATCCTGATCGCGTGATAAACGAGATTTTCGACCTTTTCGTGGCGCTTGAGGCAAACGACGAGCAGCTGGAGTTCCCAGTTGTTTATGCAGCAGCTAGAAACGGCTACGCGAAGCTAAATTTGACCGACGAAAACGTAAATATGCAGCCGCTTTTCGAGACGATTTTGTCTCATGTTCCGGCTCCTAGCGGCGATATAAACAATCCTTTGCAGCTTCAGGTTTTCACGCTTGATTACGACAACTACGTCGGTAAAATCGGCATCGCACGTATATTCAATGGTAAAATTTCCAAAAACCAAAACGTGATGCTCGCTAAAGCCGATGGCACGAAAACTACGGGCAGAATTTCAAAACTCATCGGCTTTTTGGGTCTTGAGCGCCGCGACATCGACGAGGCACAGGTGGGCGATATCGTGGCGATAGCGGGCTTTGAGGCGCTAGACGTCGGCGATAGCGTCGTAGATCCAAACTCCCCTATGCCGCTTGATCCGCTAAAAATCGAGGAGCCTACGCTTAGCGTCGTATTTAGCGTAAATGATAGTCCGCTAGCGGGCACCGAGGGCAAGCACGTAACTTCAAACAAACTCGACGAACGTCTAGCTAGCGAGATGAAAACAAACATCGCGATGCGCTACGAAAACATCGGCGAGGGTAAATTTAAGGTTAGCGGCCGCGGCGAGCTGCAAATCACGATTTTGGCCGAAAATATGCGCCGCGAGGGCTTTGAGTTTTGTCTCGGACGTCCAGAAGTTATCATCAAAGAGATCGAAGGCGTGCGCTGCGAGCCGTTTGAGCTACTAGTATGCGACGTGCCGGACGAGTTTAGCGGTACCGTGATCGAAAAACTAGGACGCAGAAAGGCCGAGATGGTCTCGATGAACCCGACCAGCGACGGACAGACTAGGATCGAGTTTGAGATCCCTGCGCGCGGTCTCATCGGCTTTAGAAGCCAGTTTCTGACCGATACGAAGGGCGAGGGCATCATGAACCACAGCTTCCTTGAGTTTCGCCCGCTCATCGGTAGCGTCGAACACCGCAGCAACGGCGCTCTGGTGTCTATGGAAAACGGCGTGACGCTAGCGTATAGCCTCTGGAACTTGCAAGATCGCGGCATCCTTTTCGTCGATCCGCAGACCAAGACCTACGTGGGTATGATTATCGGCGAGCACAGCCGTCCAAACGACCTAGACGTAAACCCGATCAAAGGTAAAAACCTAACCAACGTGCGCGCTAGCGGCTCTGACGACGCTATCAAGCTCGTACCGCCTAGAAAGCTAAGCCTTGAACGCGCTCTGGAGTGGATCGAGGAGGATGAGCTGGTCGAAGTCACGCCGACGAATATACGCGTGCGCAAGCGATATCTTGATCCTACTATGCGCCGCAGAATGGCAAAAACAAAAGAATAGATTTTATAAATTTGGCCTGCAAATTTACGCTTTTTGCGGGCTAAATTTTACTCTTTAAGTGTTCTCGCAATATTTTTCACTCGCTTTAAATCCGCTCAAATTTGATGTCAAATTCTAGTTTTAAATATAAGTAAAAAGTAAATTATATTACATTTTAATATAAATAGAAATAATAAATATATAAGAAATATAGTGATACAATTTCACATCAAATATTATTTTCAAGGAGCGATGATGAAGAAAATTTTACTTTTGGCGGCGATTTGCGGCGCTGTTTTTGCGCAGCAAACCTACGAACTAAACGTACCAAATATGAACTGCGGCGGTTGCGCCAAGAAAATCGAAGATGCCGCAAAAGGCGTCAAGGGCGTCACCGCAGTGAGCTTTGATCTAAAAAGCAAAGACGTAAACATCACCGCAGATAACGGCGTGAACGTGATGGATGTCGTGAACGCGATACAAGCCAAAAAATACAAAGTCGGTATCAAATAATGAAAAAGCTAGCTCTAGCGCTGGCGCTTTGCGCGGCGGCCTTTGCGGACAAGACTTTGGTTTACGAGATCCCAAACATGGCCTGCGTGAGCTGCTATGAGGTCATCACGCATACGTTAAATACGCTTAATGGCGTGAAGAAATTTGAGGTAAATTTGGAAACTAAAACGGCCGACATCGTCGTCCAGGATGATTTTGCTGAAAATACGGTCGTAGAAGCGCTCAAAAAACAAGGCTATCAAGCGATTTTAAAATCTAACAAATAGCATTATCAGTCGTATCCGAGGTTAAAATTATGATTTTGGTTTCGGATACGGCTTTTGAAAAATAAAATTTCTCTGTGAATTTTATATGATATGTCCTTTAAAACATTGCTTCGCTCTAATGGAGTAAATTTAACCATGAACTCGTACAGTCTACTCTTGCTCTAGCCGATCTATTTCAAACTCCAACGGAGTAAATTTTAATTCGATAGGCACCCTGATTACGTTATAGACTGGACTTTGTTTCAAACTCCAACGGAGTAAATTTTAACTAGGATTGCGTCTGATGAGCAATTGGGCGAGATTGCGGCGTTTCAAACTCCAACGGAGTAAATTTTAACTTTGACGATAGGTTTTTTTACTTGCAAAACGATTTGTTTCAAACTCCAACGGAGTAAATTTTAACTCAAGTCAAATTCGCAAATAACAATAACAAATGAGTTTCAAACTCCAACGGAGTAAATTTTAACCGCGCAGGCGGCAAAAATGCTAGGCGTTGCGGTGGGTTTCAAACTCCAACGGAGTAAATTTTAACTCAAGCCATAGATAAGATAATACCGCAGAAGCTGTTTCAAACTCCAACGGAGTAAATTTTAACCAGACGCAGGGGCAAGCCTTCACCCGTTGCGCGAAGGTTTCAAACTCCAACGGAGTAAATTTTAACAATACTTCATCCTTGAGCTTTTTTATTTTTAAATTGTTTCAAACTCCAACGGAGTAAATTTTAACGGAAATGGCGGTTTTAAATGCTATTAGTTTAAATGTGTTTCAAACTCCAACGGAGTAAATTTTAACTATTATTCGCCCAAATTTGAGCGCACTTGAGATAAAGTTTCAAACTCCAACGGAGTAAATTTTAACAAGACTCGTGCAGCGCGATTTTAGACAGTTTAAATTGTTTCAAACTCCAACGGAGTAAATTTTAACTCCGGCCGCGTCTAGCTTGTCGCCAAATGCCAAGGGTTTCAAACTCCAACGGAGTAAATTTTAACAGGCTCAACGTCAAACATAAACGCCAAAAATGCCCGATGTTTCAAACTCCAACGGAGTAAATTTTAACTTAAACTCTCTGAAAATCAAACGGAGTTAAAAGAAACGTTTCAAACTCCAACGGAGTAAATTTTAACCTAGCATGGTTTTTATATTTTTAGCCGCATCGTATTTGTTTCAAACTCCAACGGAGTAAATTTTAACCGTTTCTATCTACGGCCGATTTGATGACGTTTGCGAGGCGTTTCAAACTCCAACGGAGTAAATTTTAACTTTTATCAGCTCCCAATCGCCCGTAAATACGCCATAGTTTCAAACTCCAACGGAGTAAATTTTAACCTATTAGCCCGCTAACCGCCGTTGCCGCTACACCCACGTTTCAAACTCCAACGGAGTAAATTTTAACCGTGGAAATATTAAAGGGGGCGTAATGAATTTCCGTTTCAAACTCCAACGGAGTAAATTTTAACCTTTTGGCATATCCGTCGCCTCGCAACCTGCAAAGTTTCAAACTCCAACGGAGTAAATTTTAACCCGATAAACGACCGCCTAGCCGAAGCCGTAAGTTTGTTTCAAACTCCAACGGAGTAAATTTTAACGCGTCTTTTAGTTCTGCTGTTGTCATATTTTGCCTTGTAGGTTTCAAACTCCAACGGAGTAAATTTTAACGGTTGCGCGGGCTTAAATTCTTTATTACGCTTTTTACGTTTCAAACTCCAACGGAGTAAATTTTAACCAAACTTCGCCAAACACTCCGACTAAAAGCGAGAAGTTTCAAACTCCAACGGAGTAAATTTTAACTTTTGCCTCTTACGCTCGTTTGGTGCAAGCCGCAAAGTTTCAAACTCCAACGGAGTAAATTTTAACCTCTTTGACTTCGACCGTATCGGGGGCTTGCGCTTGTTTCAAACTCCAACGGAGTAAATTTTAACCGCGAGCGGACTTGCGAGTAGCTTTATCGCCCTAGGGTTTCAAACTCCAACGGAGTAAATTTTAACTTAAGGAGCGACGAATGCAAGATTTAGAGGCAAAGCGTTTCAAACTCCAACGGAGTAAATTTTAACAGCACCAAAATATACATTTTTAGGGCTATTAAAACTCAAAGTCTATATTTTTACGCCTTAAATTTGCATAAAAAGCAAAATAGTATCGATACGAAATACCCTAAAATTCGTTATTTCTAAAATCTTAGAAAAAGCTTTATCGACATGATTTGGATTTAAAAAGGTACTTAGAAATCAAATATCACGCCGCGACAAGAGCAATCTAGCCCCCAACCCGGCACCATACCCAAAGACGCATAAGTCAAATTTGACCGCAAATGCATAGCGGTTTTTTATACCACATTTTTATGAAGTCAAGGCCCCAAAATCAAATCATCAAAATGCAACCGCGACCTTTTACTGTCCCTGCCGACAAAATATCAAATTTATCCCCACCTAAACCCCTCATAAGGCGCATCTTCGCAGATACATTTTTTGATCTGATTAGCCTCGCGGCGGATCACCTGCCGCCACGTGAGGTTTTGCCCGCCCAGCAAGATCGTTTCGCCAAGCCTCGCGATCATTTTTAGCTCTATTTTTTGCACGGCGTCGTTGCTAAATTTGATCCGACCGGCGTCCGTTTGAAAGTCCTTTGCGGTGATCTCCTTTTTGTTTAGCATATTAAAAATTAGCGTATCGCCCAAAATCGGCTTAAAAATCTCGGCAAGATCGAGGTGTAGGCTTAGTGCACGGTAGTTTGGCTCGTGCAAAAAGCCGATGCGCGGATCAAGCTCGGTCTTGTAAATTTCGCTTAGGCAGACGTTATAAATGCGCGTATTTACGTAGCTTATGAAGCTGTTGATTTTATCGGCGGGCGGGCGCTTGGAGCGGACGGTAAATTTAAAGCTTCGCTGATCGGTGATGATTTCGTTCCATTTTTCGTAATAAAGCTTTTGAAACGCCCCTTCCACCGCCATTATTGCAGGCACGTCCTCTGCGGCGTTTAGCGCCTCTATGTGGGGCGAGACGTCAAATTTCACGCCGTGTCTTTTGCAGTTTGTCGCGTCGTTTAGGATGTGCGCGCGAGTGATCTCACGGGCGATGTAGGCGCGCTTAAGCGGATCATCAAAGGCGCGGACCTGATTTAGCAGCACAAAGCCGCTTTTATTGACCGAGTTTGAGGTATTTGGATAAAAATTACCGCGAAAGCTCTGATACGGGCTAAAAACGTGCAAAAGGACGTTGTTGTTCGCCAAAAACGCCATAGTGTAGGTGTCGATCTGCACTTTTGCAAGCATGTAAATTTCATCGATCGCGTTTATCGGCAAAATTTTACTAGCGACGACCGCGCCTGCATCGTCAAATTTATCAAAATAGATATTGTTATCTTGCCTGCGAAGCCTGCCTGCGCTCAAAATAAAATGCGTCCTGTCGCTTTTTTGCATCTTTTTTCCTTAAATTTAGCCGGGATTTCAAGCGCCGCCGTTAAATTCAGCAAATTTACGCGAGCAAATTTAACTAAACAGCGCGCCGCTTTTATCCTGCCCGATTACGATACGCTTGGAGTATTTCAGCGAATTAAACGTATAAATCACGATAGAATCAAGCTGCGGGGCGCACTCTTTTTGTAAAATCGCGCTTAGTTTTTTAAAATCGCTCTCGCGAATCTCGCCTTCAAAAACGGAAAACTGCACGCGCGGCAAAAACTTCTCGACCGCCTTTCTGATGCGGTTTGCGTTGTTTTTCTCTTTTTGCTCGGCGCCGGCGATGTCGTAAAATAAAATCACGTACATTTTTCTAGCATTTTTCTAAATTTTAACTCGCACAATATCCGCTATAAGCGCAGTTTGTGCAAAATTTACCCTGCGTAAATTTCGGCGGTCGCTCTAGATTTACGAGCGACGTTATCTCGCTTAAAATTTGCTCGATCAGATCGAAATTTTCGCTGCTATCCTCCACTAAAATCACCTTTTTACCGCTGATTAGTTTGCCTTTTACCTCTTTTAAATTTAAGCCCGTTTTTAAAAGATAGACGTAAAAAAGCAGCTGCATCTTGCCCGCAAGCTCGTTTTTTAGGCTCTTTTTGTATTCGGTGATGAGATAATGTCCGCGCTGCTTGGAAAGTTTGTCGAATTTCAAATTTGAAAATGCAAACTCCTGCAAATCGCTCTCTTTGATGTCGGCTAGCGCCTTGCCCATCAGCACGTTTTCATCCTCCTGATTTGCGTGGATATGGTGCGCGTAAAGCCACGCCTCGCGCTTACAGGTGACGTAATAATTCACAAGCGTGCCGGTGATTTGGTCCTTGCAAAACATTAGTCGAATACCTCGTCGGTTATATCTAAATTTGTATCTTTTTTAAGGCCGTAGTCGTCGCTATAAAAATAAGACGAGCCAAACGGTAGGTAAAACATATCTTTTAGTCCGCGTATTTGCCTTAAATTTGGTAATAATTTTTCTTTGTCTTTTAACGTTACGTTTATGCTAAATTTCGATAACTTTCTGATGTGATTTTTTAAAATATCTCGTATCGTAAATTCGTCATTCGGACTATTTTTAATTTCAAGAATTTTATCTTCAAAATCCTTGATAAAATTTGCTTCAGGCTCGATGATTAGCGTTTGTTTGTGATTGTCCTTCATAACTTCTTCGATTTTTTCATTTATACTTTCAAACTCCAGCTTTTTTATCTCGCTTTCTATGTGTAAATTTTCCAGCTGGTCGCTGATTTTTTGAAAATACAAATTTGAAATTTCTAAAATTTCACTCTCTCGCACCTCTCTTTGTTTGAAAATTTCTAAAATCGCTTTGCTTACTTTCTGCAAATCGCCGTAAATCAAATTTGTAAATTTACTTATTTCCGGGAAGACGTATAGCTCGCCGCGGATTTCTCCAAAATGCCTATTTACGCGGCCTGCGGTCTGTATGATCGAGCTAATAGGCGAGACTTCGCGAAATCCCACGTTAAAATCAAGATCTACTCCCGCCTCGATAGACTGCGTGGAAATTAGTAAAATTTTACTCGCAAGCGGATCATCTTTACTTTTATCTATTGCGCACCTTACAGCCTCGATAGTAGCGCGTTTGTGATCATCATACATATATCCGTTTAGGCAGAAGCAGCAGAATTTATCCTTTAGTTTTACAAATAACTCCTGCGCTTTTTTGATCGTATTTACGACGACGAGGGTATTTTTGTCCCTTGCGGTCTCGCAAATTTTCTCTAAAAGATCCTCTTCGCCGCCTATATCAAGCCATTTTATAACGTATCTATCCTGCTTTGAAAAATACTCTAAATTTGAAATTTCTTTAAAATTTTCGCTTTTAATAACCGGCATCGTCGCCGACATAAATATAAAAATAGTGCCGAGCCGCTGCGAGATGATCTCGCAAAGCAGGATAAAATCTTTTCTAAAATTATATGGGATTGCTTGCGCCTCATCGATGATAACGACGCTATTTTTGAGCTGATTAAATTTGACGTTGTCTTTGTTTTTGTTGCCAAATAGCGCAAATATAAGCTGATAAAGCGTAGTTACGTTTATCTCGCTGCTAAAAGATTCCATCAAAAATTTGATCTTAGAATACCTATCCTCCTCGGTCAGATTTTCTTCGTCTATCGTCGTTTTGTGATGAGCCTTGCTAACCGAAATATCGCTATTTTTATAAATTTTTGCGATAATATCGTAGGTTTGATCGATTATCGAAGTAAAAGGAAGCGCATAAATTATGCGAGATTTATTAAATTTTAATGCAAAATTTAGAGCGGTCAAGGTCTTGCCGTAGCCAGTCGGCGCAGTCAAAGTAAAAAGTTTGTAATTTTCGTCAAAGTTGTTTAAAACAAATTTTCTAAATGTATCTCGCTTATTTGGTTTTTCGTCGTCCGATTTTTCAGCTAATTTTGAAATATACTGTTCTAGCTCACAAAGTGGAATTTGTTTATTTTCTTGCCTTGGCTCATTAAAGATAGCTTCAAATTTATCGCTATAAACTAAATTCGAGTATAGGCTTTTGAAATTTATGAAATCCTCATAAGTAAATTTGTATCTGTACTGCAATAAAATTAAGTATTGGCGAAGCTTTTCGACTCTATCTAAAAACTCATCCTTTTTCGTAGATAACCCCGAATAAACCTCGATATTTTTAGCGGCGTTAGCTACCTCTTCCCAGTATTCTAGCTCTTTTGAATTTTTAAAAAATTTATTAGCATCTCGAGCTAATGTCATTAAATTTACCGCATCACCATGGTGCGAAACGATGGCAAGAAAGCCAAATAGAGTCGGTATTTCATCAAATTTTGAGTTTAGCAAGAAAAAATATGCCGATAAAAACGAATGGTTTTTATCCAGCTTATCGTTTGAGGTATCTCTGATGTAAATTTGAAAATTATTTTTTAGTTTTGCGATATCGTGATAGAGTTTGACTTGCTTATCCAGCTCTTCGTCGCCGGCAGAGATCATATTTTTTATATGATTTTCTAAAAGTTTATTTGGATGAGACCAAAACTCGTCAAATAAAATAGACTCTTTCATCGTTTATCCGGTATATATTTCCGTGATTTTTAGATTTTATAGGTTCTTTGCCGTTTATTTCCACTACAAAGTCTTTAAAATCTTTAAAAATTCGTCCATTTTCGCAGTCGCAAGGCATTCTGGCCGTAGTTAATTTCGCATTTTCATTAATACCGTCAAAAACAAAGTCGTCCATAAGCGTAAATGTATTTATAAAGCTTTCATCTTGCGATATTTTTTCGTATATTTTTATATCGATCCAGCTAAAATCAGCTATACAAAAGTTTATCCCAAGATACGGCGTAAAGGCAGTTTTATGCTCTTTTAAATTTGAAATTATTTTATCCCGGTAGCCTTGCTCTAAATTTTCTAAATTTAAAAATACGACATAAGACGGCGAGCAGATGAGCTCTCTGTAAAACTGCTTTTTCTCCTTTGCGTTTTGATAGCCTTCCTCTATATGCATATTGCTTGAGAGGGCAAATTTTATGCCGTTAAAAACAAAACTCTTTTTTAAAATTTGTCTATCTATTTTTACGCTGTATTTGATGCTAGATAGCTTAAAATACTCCTCCTCGCCTATAACGGCGCCTAAAAAGCCCATTATAGCTGTCTTTGGCGGCACCGGATAGGTTAGGCTAGAATAAATCGTCGCCGGATGCGAAAAATGAGCGTAATCGCCGAATAGTCTAAAAGCAATAATGCTCATTTTATGCCTCTATCTTTTTCCAGCTACTATCAAAATTTTCTTTGTTTTTTGCCTCAAAATCATAATCGCTCATATACTCTATTTTTTCTATATTTGCAGCATATCTTGCGAGTTTATTTTTTAAATTCGTAAAGTCGATAGCGTATTCGTTGATACTTCTTATCGCTCTATCGTCTTTTTCGCTTTTTAGGCTTATGCTATTGTTTAGATCGCCCGCAAACGTATCGTCCTTATACGTGATGATTAGCATAAACCTTGGAGTCTGACCGATTTTGGAGCGAGTCGTTAAATTTTTAGTGCCGGTGCACAAGGGATTTTTAAATTTTTAGTTATAGTCCTGCGTTAAACACGGTTTTTCAGCCAAATAATTATATATAAATCCCTAAGGAGAAAAAAA
>CAURRL010000009.1:0-16534 GCA_963526895.1 uncultured Campylobacter sp.
CGGTGGATATTTTAAACCAAATTTACGAGCTTAAATTTAACGAAAAAGCCGTCCTCGTCGCGCAGAACGAAGCCAAGCTAAAAAGCGCTCTATCTCAGGCCAAATTTATCGAAGGCTCGCAGCACTCCATCGCCGAGTACGCCCTGCCAAAGCGCGAGATTTTCGCCAAACGCCTAGAGTGGCTCGTCGGAGATCAAAATTTAGGCTCCGTTAGCACCACGGAGCTCATCAGATACGGCCGCGTCGAGATAAACCAGGACACCTGCACGCTGTGCCTAAGCTGCGTGGGAGCGTGCAACGTCGCTGCCCTAGTCGCCGATAAAAAGACAAACTCCATCGTCTTTAACCCTAGCGTCTGCACCGCGTGCGGATACTGCGAGCTCAGCTGTGCGGAAAAAGACACGATATTTTTACGCCCGGGCAAGATCGATCTGGAGCCTAGTTTCTTTACCTTTAGCGAGCTAGCCAGAGACGAGCTTTTCGCCTGTATCGAGTGCGGCAAGGAGTTTGCGACCAAAAAGGCCGTCGAGAAGATCGCCGCGATCATGGCGCCTAAATTTAACGGCGACAAAGCCAAGCTAAAGACGCTTTATTGCTGCTCGGACTGCAAAGCCAAAGTAATGATAAAAGCGCAAATGGATCAAATGAAAGAAGAGGTTTTAAATGGACAATAACCTAACCAAGGCGCGCGCGTATTTTTACGAGTTTTTGGCCTATCCGCTGTTTTTTCACGAGCACGGAGGTAAATTTGACCGCTGGCGCGAGCAGCTAGCCTACCTAGCGACTAGCCCGGTTACGCCGGAGAGCGAAGCCGCGTTTGCAAATTTGGCTAAATTTGACTTTGAGAAATTCGCTAGAGAGCAAAACGACGTGCTTTTTGACTTTTCTTACTCCAACATCCCGCTAAATGCCTCCTTTTACGAGGACGGGCGCGACGACGGCGCGGCTAGGCTGCGCGTGATCGAGTGCCTAAAGCTAAGCCCGTACCGCAGAGACAAAGACGCCTGCAAGGACAGCGAGGACTACGTCGGATTTATATTTTTAGCCACGGCGACCTTTTTGCGCGACGAAATAGCGGGCGCGGCAAATATCAGCAGCAAGCTATTTACGGACGTTACGAACAAATTTATCGACGAATTTATAAAATTTTTATCCGCTCACAAAAATGCCGACTTTTTCGCCTCTTACGCGGTTATCTTGCGCGATTTTATCGATCTTGAGCGTGCGGTACTAGGCGTGGAGGCGCCTCCTGCGCCGATCGGCGACAGCGCGGCGGTAGCCTCGATGAAAAAAGAGCCGTTTCAAAGCAAGATGCCTACGGCCAAAACAAAACTCCGCTGGGAGGAGTTCTCGCCCGTCATCTCGCAAGAGTTCGACGACTGAGGCTTGAGCGCTTAAATTTGCTTGCTAGGCTCGTGCCGGCAGGTAAATTTGACCAGGCGGGATCGCCCGCGCGGCCGTTTCTCGTCAAATTTGCGCTTTAAATTTAGCCAGATAAACCCGTCCGTTTTCGGCGCGATTTTTTAGCCTCTTTAACCCGCCCAAATTTACTCCCGCATTTTTTAAATTTCACTCAAATTTAACCGTCCTTTGGCTAATATTTCGCAATTTTAGTCATGAGCAAAAGGATCAAATTTGCAAAGCTTTTTTAAATCTATATTCACCATCGCCGCCTTTGCTGCTATCCTCTTTTACCTTTCTTTTTTGGGAGTTAAATTTGGTAAATTTGGTTCGAGCTCTATGCCGACTGGTTTTACCGTCACTCCCGATACTAAGATAGATCCAAACTCCGAGCTAGCTAAAGACGTAACGCAAGAGGAGATAGAGGCGTTTGGATTCGGTTCGTCAGATATAGTTTGCGATAAAGAGAAAAACGCTACGCTAGTACCTTTAAGGGCCGCTCTTGATAGAAAAGATACGGACTTCGTAGTTAAATTTATCAAAGACAACAACCTAACCGCCGACGTAGAGATGAGGGACAAAAGAACTCCGCTGATGTATAGCTCTTTTAGAAACGATGTAAATACCTTTAACGCTCTATTAAATTTAGGGGCGGATATCAGGGCTAAAGATAGATTCGGTCTATCTCCTATGGCTTATGCTATTATGCTAAACTCCCTCGATACGGCTAAAATATTACTAGAAAAAGGGGTTAAATTTGAAGAGGTGGAGTATGTGGCTTATTTTATACTCGACTCGAAAGATAACTACGAATGGATATCAACGCTCACGATAGACGACGACAACATAACAATAAACTATAAAGTCGATCCAAAATACCCCGATACCGACATAAATAATCCGGCCTGCGTCGAGAGATGCACGAAAGATAAAGTTGAGCCGTTTAAATACGTAGTTTCAAAAAAGCTATCCCAAATGGCAGAACTAATGCTAAGCACGGGGGTATAAACCCAAAGAGTTTAAAATGGGAAGCGGACTACAAGGCATAAAAGACGAAGAGAAAAATAGACCGTTACAGCTAAGTGCCTGGGCTCTCTTAGATGACTACGAAGACTACGAGCCCATGCTTGAGGTATTTATAAAATACGACCTCCCTAATGCTCCAACTAAGGAGCAGCTAAAGGAGGCGTATGAGGAGTGCTATAAAGAAAATCAGATAGATAAAAATTTCTATAAACACTACGAATATAATAAAAAAAGATTAGATGAAATTACAATAAGTCAAGGCGAAACTCCTACAAAAGTAAATCCCGTATTTTTTAACTTTAGGAAAAAACTAAGAATTAATCATTATGAAAAACATTGTCCAGACGAAAATTCTACTTTTACAATTAGAGAATTTATCAGCTAGGCAAATGATAATAAAAAAATGGGCTCTATATCAAGTTTTACAAATAGTTTTGAAAACGACCCGATCAAGGTGATTTACGTAGATAGTAACCGAAGTAAATCTAGCCCTGGCTCGAATTTGAAGTAAATAATCTCGGCGCAAAGACGAAGCTAAAATATAAATTTGACCGAATAAAATTTGAGCTCGCGGTGGGCGTAAATTTAAGCGGGCAAATTTGACGAGAATGACCGCAAATTTGCCCGTCAAATTTCAAATTTGACTAAATCTTGTTAGCTTCTAAAAAATGCGTCGCTTAGAGTGGTTAAAATTTAGCGTTGTGCGGCGGATTCAACTCTAAACTACGGCGTTTGAAGCGACTGCGAAAACCGCCCGAGATAAAAAGGCAAATTTAAAAGCGGCGCGTTAGAGTAAATTTGCGCTTACCGCTCGCCTCGCGCCAAAAGCTTTGCCGTGCGTCCGTTTTTTCGCACTTCTTTGAAAAATATCCGCAGCGCCTTTTGCTCCTTTGCGCCGATTTCGTAGCTGATAAATTTGAGATACCACTTGATATCATCCGCGCTAATGCCCCTAGTTTGGGCGTATTTGGCGAGGATGTAGTTTGGGATTTTGACATTTGCTCGCAAAAACTCGCGCGCCAGCCGCTCATACGCGCCGCGCCCCTTCACGCAGGAAAATCGCCCGAAAACAAACGGCAAGCCCGTCCGCTCGCGCCACGCCCGCCCAAGGTCGTAAAACGCCTCCTCGCCCTCCCGCAGATACGCCTTTAGCGCACGGTCGCCGATGAGCACCTCGCCCTCAAGCCCCAGCACTTCGGCTAGCGCGTTTGAGCTCGCAGACGCAGGGTCGGGACGCGCGGCAGTGCCCTTTCGCACAAGCACGCTTTTGACGTCACCTTTTGCGACGATGCCTAGGCTCACCTTTTTGTAGCGTTTTTTGCGGCTTTCGATACTTGAGACCACGGCGGCGTCGATACTGCGGCAGCACAGATCGCGGTTTAGTTTGCTTGGCACGCCCTTTTTAAATTCGATGATTTTTTTATCCTGCGAGCTTAGGCGCGAGCGCTTTAAAAATACGTGAAAAGGAAGCAAATTTAGATAATCAATCTTGCCAAAAATCATAAAAACTCCGAATTTATAAGGATTTGCGCCGTTTTAAAACGACCAAAATTTAAAGCCAAATCCTAATGCGTAAAAATTTCATAAAACCAAAATCATCGCTCGCGGCAAAAGATACGGTCGCGAGCTTTTCTGCGGTACCGCAAATTTAATCAAATCGCGCCGCAAAATGCGCCTGCACCAAAGCAAAGTACCAAAAAGGCGCGAGTCTGGGCCGCCTAGCAAAACTCGCCCAAAAAACTACAACGCAAAAACGTCAAAAACGCGCCGAACCGTTCGCTCAAACAAAGCCGACATTTTACGCGGTTAAATTTGAAAAAGCGGCGACTCCGCACGGGAAATCGCCGCTAGCAATGCAAATTTGAGCTCGCAAGCGCGCTATTTTGCTTCGTTAAATTTGATATTCGTGCTCTTCAAGCTCGTCGTTTAAGAGCTTCGTAAATCTCGCCGCATGCGCCTCTATCGCGCTATCTGGCACGCCCGGCTCCACGCCGCAGCTAGCAAAGATGCGCCCGTAAACGAGCTCGCAAAAGTCCGCGCAGCACTGAAGCGGCAGCAAAATCTCGTTTAGGGTAAATTTGATCGCGCCGTGTTTGGAGTATTCGCCTAGCCCGCCGCCTGCGCTAACGGCGATTTGTAGCTGTTTGCCCGCGATCTTCGCGCCCTCGCCGTAGGCAAAGCCGCGGCTAAGCACATAGTCGATGTAGGCCTTAAGCATTGAAGGCACGTTAAAGCCCATCATCGGGAACAAAAACACGATGCGATCCGCGCGCAAAAACGCCTCTTGCTCTGCTGCGACGTCGATTTTTAGGGCATCGGTGCCATATAGTCCCTCCAGGTGGCGAACCTCGGCACCTGCGCTTTTAGCGGCATTTGCCAACGCCTTATTTAGGCGAGAGGCGGCGAAATTCGGGTGAGATAAAACTACTAACGTTTTCATTTTGGCTCCTTTTTTGATAAATTTTAGAGCATTTGCGCTTTGTAGGCGTTAAATTTAAGCTGATTAAATTTGCTATTTTTTAAACCTCGCCTCAAACCGCAAAAGTCTTATTTTTGAGAAATTATATCATCAAAAGCCTAAAAACGGGTTAAGGCGAGCGGTAACGGCGCGTAAAACAGACGGAAATAAATTTGATGTATTTTTGCGAGCGGGAGGCTCTGTGCGAGATAAATTTGACTTGCGCTTAAGCCGTGATCGTATCGCAATAAACGCTCTCAAATTTTGCTACATACGAGCTTTGTGCAGTTAAAATTTAAAAGCGACACCTAAAAACCACGAAAATTTAAGCCAAATTTCACCACACAAAAGGCAAAACTCAAGATAAAATATCAAATTTGACCCGTTCGTTTTCCTCCGCAAGGTCGGTAAAAACGGCGATTAGATCGTCCGCGTAGTCGCCAAGCGCACTAAGAGCGGCGCGATTTTTTAAATTTATCAGAGTGGATTCGTTTATCTCGCCGAGCGCGTCGTAAAGCGCGTCGAGGTTTTTCACGTCTACATCAAAGCCAAATTTTCGCGCCAGATACTCAAAGGCCACCGTTTTCTCGCGCATTTTTGCGCCGTTTAGAGTTATGATTTTCACTGCTGTCTCCGCTCGCAAAGTAGATAAAAGTTCTCATAATGATCTGGCGTGTAGTAGATCAGCCCGTCGCTAGAAAACACGATACGCTCGGCCCCGCGTCGCCCTCCGCGGTATCCGATATCGCACTCAAACCACTTGCGCCCGTCGGCGCTTGGCAGCTTTTTTTCTCTATTTGAAAAGCGGTCGCCGCCGATACTTTTTTTATCCGTGACTTGCCATAGATTGCCGCTTTTAGCGTCCCATCCGAGCGCGATCGCCTCTTTTTTGGTGATAAAGTTTCGCGGCAGCTCACCGAATTTATAAATATACGCCGCAACCTCGTCTTTTGAGGTGTAAGTGCCGTCCTTTACGACGTTTGCGGAAGGCGTGGTAGCTACGTTTTTGTTTGCGCCGTTTCCTCTAAATTCGCTTTGCGGCTGATTTTGTTTCGGTGCGGTTGAGCTGCTATCTGGGATGATAAATTTAAACAGCGCCGCGAGCAGCAAAACAGCCAGCGGCAAGATGACGTTTCTAAGTAGTTGTTTGTTCAAAAAATGCCTTTTGGAATAAATTTGAAGCGCTTGCTTCGGCGGTAAATTTGATGTCAAATTTGTACGGACAAAATCCAAATTTGATAACTTAGCGCCTTAAAGACGAGAGTAAAATTGCGTCAAATTTGACTAGGCAAAAGCCGAATCTAACCGCATAAATTGCAGTCAAATTCGGCTAAATTTACGGTAAAAAGCTAAATTTGCCGTCCGAGTTCGTCAAATTTAAAGCGTATTAAACACCCTATCGCCCGCGTCGCCAAGGCCCGGTACGATGTAGTTTTTCTCGTTTAGTCGTTCGTCGATCGCAGCCGTATAGACCTCGACATCTGGGTAAACCTCGCTAAAGCGCTTTAGCCCCTCTGGAGCGGCGATGATGGAGATAAATTTGATCTGCTTTATACCGTTCTCGCGTAAAAATTTAACCGCGTCGATAGCCGTACCGCCCGTGGCAAACATAGGATCGATGATGATGGCTAGGCGGTTTTTGGCGTCGCGAGGCAGTTTAGCGTAGAAAAACTCCGCCTCCGCAGTCTTTTCATTTCGCTGAAAGCCCAAAAAGCCCACGCTAGCATCGGGAATGATCGTAAATACGCTATCAAGCATACCCAGAGCCGCTCGCAAAATAGGGCAAATCATCACCTTTGTCGCGAGCTTTTTAGCCTGGGCCTGGGCGACTGGAGTCTGCACGCTCACGTCGCGCAGCGCCAGATCCCTAGTCGCCTCAAATATCATCAGATGGCTGATCTCGTCCACGAGCATCCTAAACTGAAACGGCTCGGTATTTTTATCCCTTAAAATCGCTAGTTTATGCTCGATGAGCGGGTGTGAGATGAGCCTGACGTTTTTCATTTACAGACCCTTTGCTAGCTTTTCGGTATATGCTTTTACGTCAAAATCCTTCACTCTAGCTACGCCGTCGTCGACCGCAGCCTGCGCTACGGCAGGAGCGACCGCTGTTAGGACGCGTTTGTCAAACGGTTTTGGTATGATGTAGTCTTTGCCGAATTTTAGCTCTTTTACGCCAAACGCAGCGCAAACCTCCGCAGGCACGGGCTCTTTAGCCAAATTTGCAAGTGCGCGCGCCGCAGCCATTTTCATATTTTCGGTGATTTTTTTAGCTCTGACGTCTAGCGCGCCGCGGAATATAAACGGAAAGCCAAGAACGTTATTTACCTGGTTTGGATAGTCGCTGCGGCCGGTTCCCATCATCACGTCGTTTCGCACGCTAGCGACGTCTTCAGGGAAGATCTCCGGAGTCGGGTTAGCAAGCGCAAAAATAATCGGCTCGTCGTTCATCGACGCGACCATTTCTTTGGTTACTACGCCGGGTTTTGATAGACCTAGGAACATATCCGCGCCCTTCATAGCGTCAGCTAGCGTTCTATCTGCTGTTTCTAGGGCGAATTCGATCTTTTCCGGAGTTAGATCGGTGCGGCCTTTGTGGATCACGCCTTTGCTATCTACCATCACGATGTGTTTTGCGCCAAGAGCCTTGTACATCTTCGCGCATGCGATGCCAGCCGCGCCCGCGCCGCTAACTACGATTTTGATTTTTGAGATGTCTTTGCCTGAAATCTCCATCGCGTTTATTATGCCTGCGCTTGTTATCATCGCCGTGCCGTGCTGATCGTCGTGCATGACCGGGATATCGACTGCTTCTTGTAGTTTGCGCTCGATCTCAAAGCACTTTGGAGCGCGGATATCTTCTAAATTTATGCCGCCGAAAGTTGGAGAGAGTGCTTTGCAGATCTCTACGATCTTATCTGGATCGTGCTCGTCTAGCTCGATGTCAAAGGCATCTACGTTTGCAAATTTTTTAAACAAAACCGCTTTGCCTTCCATTACCGGTTTGCCAGCTACCGCGCCGATGTCGCCTAGACCAAGCACGGCCGTACCGTCGGTGATGACGGCTACTAAATTTGCCTTGTTTGTGTATTTGTAGGCTAGTTCGTTGTCGGCCTCGATCTCTTTACAAGGTACCGCAACGCCCGGCGTGTACGCCATAGATAGGTCTCTAGCCGTCGCGCATGGGGTTTTTACTTTTATCTCTATCTTGCCGCCCTCGTGATACGCGAGCGCCTCTTCGTTAGTTACGTGTGTCATTTGTTCTCCTTTAAAATATTTTTTATTCGTTTTTTCGTCTCGTCCGCGCCCAAAACTTCGAGCACCTCAAATATCCCCGGGCTTACGCTATTTCCAGTTAGCGAGACGCGCAGCGCCTGAGCTAAGTCTTTTAGCTTTAAGCCGTTTGCTTCTAAAAATTTACCCGTCATCTCCTCGTAGCCTTTGGCGTCTAAATTTTTGCCTAAAATTTCGGCAAATTTAGCCAAATTTTCCTTGCTTTCGGGCGTGATAAATTTAGCGTAGGCTTTCTCGTCGTATGCGCTTGGAGCGTTTATTATCGTCCTTGCGCTCTGGCTCATCTCCACTAGCGTTTTTGAGCGTTCGCGCAATGAATTTAACAGCACCTCGCCCTTTGGCATCGCATTAAAATCTATATCAAATTCAAGCATCTCGCTTGCTAGTCTATCGTACGGCAAAGTCTTGATATAGTGGGCGTTTAGCCACTCTAGCTTGCTTGCGTTATAGGTGCTTGAGCTCTTGTTTATATCGTGCGGATCGAAGTACTTTAACATATCATCCATGCCGAAAATTTCGTCGTTTCCGTGGCTCCAGCCCAGGCGCACGAGGAAATTTAAAAGAGCTTCCGGCAGATAGCCCATGCGCTTATACTCCATCACGTCGGTCGCGCCATGGCGTTTGCTTAGTTTGCTGCCGTCCTCGCCGTTTATCATCGCGACGTGATAAAATTTAGGCGCCTTAAAGCCCAGCGCATCGTATAGCACGATTTGCTTCGGGGTATTTGATAGATGATCATCGCCGCGGATGACGTCGGTTACGCCCATTAGCGCATCGTCGATCACGACCGTGAAGTTATACGTCGGAGTGCCGTCAGAGCGCGCGATGATAAAATCATCTAGGATATCCTCGACTCTAAATTTGACCTCGCCTTTGATGCCGTCGTCGATCACGATCTCGCCGCTTAGAGGCGCTTTGATACGGATAACGGGCTCGATTCCTGCGGGCGGGGTGCCCGTAAATTCGCGGTAGCGATTGTCGTATTTGGGCCTCTCTTTTCTCGCTTCTTGCTCGGCGCGCAGAGCGTCTAGCTCGTCCTTGCTCATGTAGCATTTGTAGGCTTTGCCTTCGGCTAGCAGCTTTTGTACGTACTCTTTATAGACGTCAAATCTACGCGACTGATATGTCACCTCTCCGTCGTGATCTAGCCCGCACCAGGCAAAGGCCTCTTTTATGGCTTGCGTGGCTTCCTCGGAGTTGCGTTTTAGGTCGGTATCTTCGATGCGCAGCAGAAATTTGCCGCCGTTTGCTCTAGCGTATAAGTAGTTATAAAGCGCCGTCCTAAGCCCGCCGATGTGCAAATATCCGGTCGGAGAGGGGGCAAATCTAGTTACTATTTGTGAATTTTGCATTAAATTTTACCTTTATAGCTTGCGCTTAAATTTAAAATGTTATAATGCTCAAATTATATTTACTTTAGACTTAAACAAAGGTTTTATATGTTAAAAAAGATCTCATTCGCCGCGTTTTTTCTCAGTTTTTGTCTGGCTAACGCTAGCCAGATCTCAAACGGCATAGCCGTCATCATCGAAAACGAACCCATCACCGTAAACGAAGTGCGCAAAGCCGCCGCGCAGCTGCAAACAAACGAAGCAAACGCGCTAAATTTACTGATCCGCGATAGACTCGAAACCGCGCAGATCAAAAACCTAAAAATCGAAGCCAGCGACTATGAGCTAAACCAAAGGCTGCAAAAGATAGCAAGCGAGAGCGGTATGAGCGCCTCCGATCTGCGCTCGGCCGTGCTATCAAAGGGCGGCGACTACTCGCAGTTTAAAGACGACGTCGCAAAAAGCATAAAACAAGAAAAGCTATATCAAAGCATATTTGCCGATGCTAAAATCAACATCTCGGAAAACGCCGCGAGAGCGTATTTCGAGCAAAATCGCGACCTTTTTGCGCACTTTACCGACGTGAGCGTGACTAGATACGTGGCGCCTTCGATGCAGCTTTTAGAGGCTGCTAGACAAAGCTCCCCGATGAACGCCAACCACAGCGTGCATATGGACGTGCTGGATCTAAAAAGCGAGCAGATCCCGCCTCAACTACGAACGATATTTCAGCAGACCCCAGACGGCACTTTCACGCAGATTTTCCAGACCCCCGAGGGCTTTGAGATGTTTTACGTAGCGTCTAAAAAGGGTCAAACGATGCCTGAATTTGACGAGGTCAGAGACGAAGCGATGAACGCGCTTTATAAACTTGAGCAAGACCGCGTCATCGGCGAATACTTCAACAAGCTCCGCGCCAAAGCTAACGTCAAATACCTACGCTAAACTCAAATTTGAGCGCAAATTTAAGCCGATTTGATTCGGCTTAACTTCTTTTATTTTCGGCTAAATTTGACCGATTTTTCTTTAAATTTAGCTGCTTGTCCGCCAAACCCGCACCTTTACAGCGTAAATTTCGCTAAAATTTGCTCCAAACGTAAAACTCTAAAAAAGGCAAAATTTGAACATAAACGAAGCCAGAGTTGCCACCGCGAAAAAGCAAAAAGAGTGTCGGGGAATCATCATCAAAAATGTAGTTTTTGGCTTTTTATTTATTTGTGTCGTGCCATTTGTCATAGCTTTTATCTTGGAAACAATTTTTGAAAGCGACTCGGCGATACTTATTGTGCTTATTGTTTATATTCCGGTGGATTTTGTGATTTGGACTATATGCTGCGAAAAAGCAATGGCTGCATGGTACGAATACCCAACGTTCTACAAAAACATTTTCGTCCGAGCCGCTATTCGCGAGGTTGATCCAAATTTTAGCTACGACCCGCTTGCCGGCATCAGCCGTAAAGAATTTCGCAAAATCGGCATCTATTCGCCCGATGAGTTTAGCGCCGAAGATCAAATAGGCGGCATTTATAATGGCGTCAAATTTAGCCTCAGCGAAGCGATCGATATTCCAAACGGCGCGAAGCTAAATTTCGGCGACTCGGCGGCGTTAAATTTACTCTCCGCGATAGTTTTTGCATGGGAGACAATGAAGGATATGCAGGCCTTCAGCGGCTCGGTCTTGGTCTGCGAGTTTTACAAGAATTTTAGTGGTCAAACGATAGTGGCAAGCCGCACGCTAAATACCAAATTTATAGGCAAAAAAGAGCAGATGGACGATACTCTTTTTAACGATGAATTTAGGGTTTTTACGGACGACAAGGTCGAGGCAAGATATCTTTTGACGCCCGCGTTTATGGAGCGTCTGCGAGAGCTAAAGGAAAAATTCGCGGGGAAAATGGGGCTGAGCGCGGCGTTTATGGACGATAAATTTTATCTATTTTTAAACGGAGCGAAAAACAAATTTGAGACGACGCTCTTTTCGTCGCCGCCTAGTCTCAAGGATGCCGCGCAGATAAAAAAGGAAATTTCAGAGCTTCTACCCATAATAGACGAGTTAAATTTGAGCCTTGATATTTTTAAGTGAGAGCAAATTTGAGAGTTTAGGATTGCCGAAAATAAAATTAGCATTTTTGCGGTGCGGGTTTTGCATCAAAGCCTCGCCGCATAAAAACAAATTTCACTTTTTCCCGCTAAATTTATCGTAAATTTGACCGAGCTTCGAGCGTTTTTTGCGCGCTTGCAGCTCTTTGAGGAAGTTTTTGTTGCCCCTTTGTGTGGCGGCGGTGAACTGAAACGAAGTGATCTTGTATTCGCCCGAAACCCTAAATATCTCAAAAATCTGCCGCCCAAATATCTCCCACGGCTCGACGCCGGGCGCCGTGTAAACCATGTGCGCGTGGCACTCGGCGCTGATGCCTTCTTGAGCTGGCAGGAGCTCAAAGTTGCTAAGCGAAGTGTAGGTCTGCGCGTCCTCGAGCAGCTGCTGCCACGACGTCACGAACTCGTCCGCGCTCACGAGCGCGCCGCGCATGCCGTTTAGGCTCGAGTGATCGACGAATACGACGTCGGCGAAGCACTCGCGCACGCGCTGAGTTTGCTTGCGATCAGCGGCGTTGATCATTTTTATGATGAGCTCCTCGGCGATCTCTTTTGGATTCATCTTGCATCCTTTGTTTATTTTTGTATATTTTAGCGATTTTGGGCTAAATTTGAAGCATGAATATAGGCTGTAAAATAAAGAAAATTTGAGGATTTTGCATGGCGGGCGGTAAATTAAATTTGATCAAACGCAGGCAAATTTGACCAGCCTTTGCCCGCAAACGCCGATCTAAATTTGACAAATTTGACCGCCCGAAGCGATCAAATTTAAAGGCGTAAATTTACAGGATAAATCCGCTGCCGATAACCAACTCGCCTCTGTAAAATACCGCGAGCTGCCCGCTAGCCACGCCAAATGCGCTCTGTTTTAGCTCGACCTCGGCAGTGCCGTCACCCAGCACTTTTACGTGCGCGTTTAGCCCGATACTGCGGTAGCGAACCTTGACGTCGCAGTCAAACTCGCTCTCGTCCACGAACAAATTTAGGCTATTTACCGCGATCTTACCACGCTCGAGCTCATCTTTTGGTCCCACGACGATGCGGTTATTTTGCGCGTCGATAGCGAGTACGAAATGCGGCTCGTGTGCCCCAAATACCTCAAATCCGCGCCTCTTGCCGATCGTATAGTGCATGTAGCCATTGTGCCGCCCGATCACCCTGCCCGCGCTATCGACCACGTCACCGGGCAGGTCGGTCTCGTAGTGCTTGTTTAGCACCTCGATATAGGTGTCCTCGACGAAGCAAATCTCGCTACTCTCGGCCTGCTCGCCGTATTCGCGAAAGCTCGGCAAGGACTTGGCAAGATCTTTTATATCTTTTTTAAATTTATCCCCGAGCGGGAAAAGCATATCGGCGATGATCTCTTTTGGCACCTGCGCGACGAAGTAGCTCTGATCCTTACTAGGATCGGCGGCGACCCTGATGAGGCCGTCTTGGACGCGGATGTAGTGGCCCGTGGCGAGCTTTTCGCAGCCGATACTTTTGGCAAATTTTAGCAGTTCGCCAAATTTGATAAAGCGGTTGCAAAGCGCGCAGGGATTTGGCGTGCGACCCTCTTTATAAGCGCCGACAAATGGCGTATAGACGTATCTATCAAACTCGTCTTGCAGATCGAGCACATGATAGCTTATGCCAAGATACTCGCATGCACGGGCGACTTTGTCGATGTTTTGCTCGTGGTAGCCGGGTTTTTTGTGCAGTTTCATATAGCAGCCCACGACCTCGTGTCCCGCTTCTAGCAGCATTTTGGCGCTCATGGTGGAGTCGACGCCGCCGCTCATGGCCATTAGTATTTTCATTTCTCTTTCCTTTGTAGGGCAAGCGCGCCTCACGAGCGCTTTTAAACGAGCTTGAAATTTTCGGTCTGCGGCAGGCTACATGCCTAGCCTTGACGCAAAAATTTCTGTGCAACGCTTAAATTCGTCTCGCGATTCATTGCTTGTGATTTTTTGTAAAAGTGTTTGTAAATTTACAAATCTCGCCCTAGCCCCACAATAAGGCAAATTCGTATAAATTCGGTGCGATTATATAAAAATTAGCTTAATACGCTATAAATTTGCGAGCCAAGGATAGCGAGCTAAGCCGGCATTTAGCTTTTGCGCCTTGCTCGGCTCTGAATTTTACCCGCCGAGACGGCAACGCAGAATTTGCAAACGGCGATAACGCAGTCAAATTTACCAAAACGCAGGTGAGCTAAACCGCGCAACTAAAGGCGCGAAAAATCAAAATTTAACCGCCAAGCTGTTTACGGCTATTTATCTTGAGTATCGCCGTTTTTTAGATCTTTATCTAGCTTTAAATTTTCATGTATCATGTGTGCCGCGATCGCAACTACAAAAACCACGGCGGTTAAAATCAGCAAAGGGACGCGAGCGCCGTCAAATTTGACGGCGATATAGCCGAAAATAGCGATAAAAAAGACGCAAATCAGCGCAAAAGCGATCCTATCTCGCATCCTATCAAACATCGTCAAGTCCTCAAAATTTGTAAAATTTTAGAACACTCACCTAGTCCAAAATCCGCAAAATTTCATCTCTCACGGCGTCTAGATCATCGCTGATCGTATAAAGCGACAGATCCTCCTCGCTGACGGCTTTTTCGCGTATCAGCGTGGTTTTGATGAAATCATCAAGCTTACTCCAAAACTCACTGCCGATGAGGAAAATTTTAGCTTTTTTAGCGCCGATTTGCGCGAGCACTAGGATCTCAAACAGCTCATCAAGCGTCCCAAAGCCGCCCGGAAACACCAAAAACGCGCTCGAGCGCTCGATGAGGGCAAATTTGCGAGCGGATAAATTTGAAAAAACGAAGTTGCTCGTAGCGTATCTGTTCGTTACCTGCTCAAACGGAAGCACGATGTTTAGGCCTATTGATGGGCTCTTGCCGCTCTCGTACGCTCCTTTGTTTGCGGCCTCCATCACGCCCGGTCCGCCGCCGCTAACGACCGCAAAACCGCCGTCGGCAAGCTCCTTTGCGAGGCTAAAGGCCATTTTACAGTATTTACTATTTTCGTCAAATCTGGCCGAACCGAAAAACGTAACGCTAGGATTTTTGTAGGTCGCAAAATCCCTAAATTTGGCCAGATCGTTTAAAATTTCATCCATTATTTCTCTTTGCGGTTAAATTTTCGCTCGCGGGGTTAAATTTACGCGCCGTAGTTTTGCGTTCAAATTTGAGAAAAATGCCGTTAAATTTGAGAAAAAGCGCGCCCGAGCTAAAGCGAGGCTAAATTTAGCCTCTTATTTCTAAATTTAACCTTATCTAAGCTGCTCGAGGCGCTCTTTTTTCGTGCCGATCTGAGTGATCTGGATGCCGAAGTTACCGTCTACGATGACGACCTCGCCTAGAGCTACGACCTTGTCGCTGATCAAGATCTCAAGCGGGTCGTTTGCGAGCTGATTTAGCTCGATGACCGAGCCTATATCCATCGTGAGCACGTCTTTTAGCAGCATTCTTTTTGAGCCGATGCGTACGTGAAGCGGTAGGCGCACATCCATGATGAGCCCGATATTTCGCATCTCTTCGGCGCTTAGATCGCTTTTTGCAGCTGCTACTTGCTGGGCGGCGGGCTCTTTTTGATCTTTGTTAAAAAACTTAACTAATGAAAAATCAAGCACGATAGCGATATGCTCGCTGATGTCGCCGATTTTAACGGAGTAGATGTAGATTTTTTCAAACGCGCTTACGTCTAAATTTGCGCTCTCGTCGAGGAAATTTACCTTCGCGACCTCGAAATTTAGCTTTGGCATGCCCTTTTGCGCGCCAAGGCTCGTGGAAAATGCGCCCAAAATATTTGAAAACACCTCTTTTGCGGCGTCTAGCTCGTCCTCGCTTAGATTTTCGTTGCGAGAGATCTCCTCTTCTCCGAGCATCCACTCGCCGATCGCGCTCATTAGTACAGGCGTGGCTACTAGCATCATCTTTGCCGTCGCGTCGCCGCCGACGGTCACGTTTGCAACGGCTAGAGGCGGCTTTATGCCCTCTTGCTTAGGCGCGTCGTATTCGTTTCTCTCGCCTAGTTCGGGCGTCCTGCCCGTTAGTCCCTCGATCGTTGCTTTTACTTCGTTTACGAAAATTTTCAAAAAATCATTCATCATCTTCACCCTCGCCTAATATATTATCCTCGTCATCTTCGCTTTCTTGATCGTAGCTCATTAGCTTGGCTTTGCGCTCTTCTTCGTACTGCTCGAGGATGTTTTTGATCTCGTCCTTGTCGCTTCTGATGAGCTCTTCTATGCGGATAGATTTTCTAAATCTATGCAGTCCGACCTCAGCCAAAAACACCTCTTTTTTATCGATCGTGACGATAGCTTTGTCGTTTGCCGAGCGGTCAAGGCGCAGTATGTCGCCCTCTTTTAAATTTAAAAACTCATTGACGCTAACGACGCTCTTGCCCAGTATCGCCTCATATAGCACCTCAGCGCGCCCGATCAGCGTTTTTAGCTCTTTATTTCGGCTCTTTTTCGCGCTCGTTTCGCCAAGCATTATGTCTCGGTTAGCTAGGCGGCTTAGTATCGGCTCGAGGTAGATAACCGGATAGCAGATGTTTATCATGCCGCTTGAGTTGCCTACGATGATCTCCATGACGACCATTATCACGATTTCGTTTTGGCTGACGATTTGCACGACGTTTGGACTGCTCTCTTTAGCCTCGACGTTTGGGTACATATCGGTGATCATCGCCCAGCTCTCTTTTAGGCGCTGCATCATCATCCTTAGGATCGCATCGAGCAAATTTACCTCGATATCGGTTAGCTCCCTGCTAGCCTCAAAGCCCTCGCCGTTACCGCCAAGCAAGCGATCTATCATCGGAAACGCGATGCTTGGGTTTATCTCCAAAACGCAGTTGCCGTCAAGCGGCTTGATCGAAAAGACGTTAAAGCTAGTAGGGCTCGGCAAGCTCATCAAAAACTCGCCGTATGTCATC
>CAURRL010000010.1:0-15365 GCA_963526895.1 uncultured Campylobacter sp.
CTTTTTGACGCCGCAAAACGAAGCGCTCGTAAGAGCCGAGCTTGGAATTTAGACGAAATTTCGCCCGTTAGGTCAAACGGCGGCGAAATTTGCAAATTCGAAGTGCGTGAGCTTGATTTAACAAAAGCTTATGCGGCTTAAATTTGACTAGAGCCCGGCAGGCTTAAATTCGCAGACTACCGCGGCGAGCTATTGTAGCGGCGGAGACATTTGCGGGATGAGCCGCGGCGAGCCTAAATTTTAGTTTAGGGCGGCATGGTTTGCGAGCTCGATAAACGGGCTTAAATTTAGCACCACCGCTTGCGCGATAAAATCACGCACTTTAAAATTTCAAAAACGGAGATTGCAAATGATACATCACTTTGCGGATCTGCTAGATCGAAAGGACGATTACTGGGCGATGGTGCCCAACCGCGAGCGTTTCGCATTCGCGCTAAACGGGCCCGTGACGGATAAGCAGAGTTGCAGATCGCTACTATCGGGGCGGATACTCCTTTTTGGGAGCAGATTTTTGAGTGTGGGGATCTGCAGGAGCTTACCCTGCATCTTCCGAGCAAGGAGCAGATCGCCGCGATATCTAGACTTAGGCAGCTTAAGCGTCTGCGCATTACGAGAGTTCAAGTAAAAAATACCAACTTTCTCGCCGAACTGCCGCTTTTGCAGGAGTTCGTTTTGGAATACGTCTCAGGATTTTGCGACCTTTCGCCTCTGCGCGAGCTGAAAAGCTTAAGATCGGCGCATTTTGAAAATTTACGCAGAGTGAGCGATTTTTCGGGACTTAGCGGCATAGCCTCGCTGCGATATCTGTGCATTAGCGGCACGCTGGATTGGGATCAGTCGATTGCAGATTTCGAGTTTCTCAAAGGTCTAACGGGCCTTGAAATGCTAAAACTAACCTGGGTGAAGTGCAAGGCCTCATATCCGGCGCTTTTGCCGCTCGCCGCTCTTAAAAATCTAAAAAAGATAAGCCTGTATCCGCACGCCTTTGCGCTGGAGGAGTACGCGCTTGCGCAGCTTATTTGCGAGGGGGTAGAGGGCGCGCAAATGCCGCTTGCGGTGGAGTTTAAAGATACCGGCTATGTATATTTTCTATAGGAGCGAAAAACGAGCTGCAAAGACGCGCGGAATTTGAGCAAAAATTTGAGGCGTGCAAGCAAAAGGCGCGGGAAATTTTAAATTTATAGGTATCGCTCGTCAAAATTTTACTCTTTGCGGCGAGCTAAATTTAAAACCGTAAATTTCTGCAAAAAAAGCAAAGAAACCTTAAAATAGTAAAATTTAAGTCGTAAAATTTTACGCATTTTTCTACTAAAAATTCTCATACCTTTTTTCAAATATGCGCTCACACCGCCGCGTGCGTATCGCAATCAAATCGGCTAAATTTAAAGGGCCTGATTTGCGCTTGCGGCGACGGGGCGCGTAAAACGCCGCAAATATCTGACAAAATATCCGTAAATTTAGCCGAAACACAGTAAAATTCGAGCGGCAAATTTAACAAAAGGAGCGATTGTGGAAAATTTATTGTTAGCGCAGCTACGCGAGGCGCTACCGCAGGGCATGCGCGTGCCGAGCGAGCTTGAGGCGCTTTATGCGTGGATCGAAGCAAACGGCTTTTATGACGACGCGGGCGGGCGCAGACGCGGCTATCTCTACCCGCAAGATCGGCTGCAACAGAGCTGGAGCGACGATGAGCGCGAGGGCGGCACGGACATCGTATTTTTCACGGATGAGCCGAAAAATCGCGACGAGGAGCTAAGGTATTGGTTTTACGGCGAGGATCGCGAGCTTGCCGCGGAGATCAAGCAGCGGCTTTGCGTGTTCGCGGGCAGCGGCTCGGAGGGCTCGATGTGCGCGCTATGGCTGGATGATGCAGGGGAAACAAAGATCGTGCACATGGGCTCGGGCTCAGGCTCGACGATGAGCTGCATTTTGGCTCGCAGCGGGCTTGATTTTTTACGGCTGCTTGCGATCGGATACGACGAGATCTGCTGGGACGAGGATTTTAGTGCGCCGCCAAACAGCGACGACTTTATCGTGCATCCAAACGTGAAATTTCAGCAGTGGGTAACACAGACGTTTAAAACGACTATCCCACAAACCGCGCTTGAGCTCGTCACGCCCGCGCATCTAGACGACGAGAACCCGAGCGATGAGTTTTTGATCTGGGTAAATCGCGTCGCTGAGTGAGGTTTAGTATAAATTTAAGTAGGTTAAGATGCAAAAGATCGCTGTTTTAGCGCTGCTAAGCACCTGCAAGTATAACTTGTTCTTGGCAAAAAGCTCGCTTGCAGGATCAAAAACAGCTGCAAATTTTATTAGCACAAGCCCTAATTTAATTCATTATAAAGCTATAAATGAGAGAAAAATTTAGCTCGCTAAAAAGCCTAATGGCGGCAGTTTTTGCAGTCCTTTACGGTTACTAGCACATTCATCTTTTCGATGAAATTTCCGAGCTTTCTCTCCAAGCTCTCCTTGTACTCGCTCAGCGCCTCGCAGAAGTTATAGTCCTCGACGTGTCCGCAGCTCTCGCATACGACGTGGATGTGCGGGTAGCTAAAGATGTCGTAGCGCGCCTTTTGGTTTGGCATATTGACCTCGACGACGAGCCCCTCGTCTTTGAGCATATTTAGGTTTTTGTACACCGTCGCGAGCGATACGGACGGGTTTTCGGCGCAGATCTCTTCGTAAAGCTCATCGATCGTCGGGTGCGTGTGGCGATCGAGGATTTTGAGCACGCTGAGGCGCTGCGGGGTGGCTTTGAGACCGTGATTTTTGAGAAGTTCCATATAGTTCATCGTTTTTCCTGATATTTTTTGCTAAATATACAAAAATTTTATTTAAAACTTCTTTATAGTTGGTAATATAAATTATTATTTACTAAAATTTGTGTCGGCTTTGGCTTTAAATTTGTACTTTTTATAAATTTTGGCGTGATGTTTGAAGTCAAATTTTATTTTTTGAGTGGGGCGAGTTTTCGCTAAATTTGATGTTTTGTTTGAATGCCCGTAAATTGTGCCCGCGTAATAAACTCAAATTTGAGCCTTTTACGCACGAATACTCTTGAGAAAACTCGTAAACCCGAAGCACAAGAACGCTTCAGCTCAAATTTGATCCGCAGACTTGGCTAAAATTTTCTCGCAAATGCTTGTTGTGTCGATACCAAGAGCTTTCTCGACGTCTGCCGTAGCGCCGTGCGGGATAAAGGCATCGTCAAACTCAAAGCTAACGATGCGCACGTCAAAAATACGTCGCTCCTGCAAAAACGCGGCCAAAATCTCGCCTACACCACCCTTTTTTGCAGTATCTGAAAAGACGTACCAAATTTTATGCTTGCGTGCAAGATCCCGCAAAAGTTCGCCGTCAAGCGGCTTGACAAATACTAGATCAACGAGGCTTGGGTCAAAATTGCCGTCCGTTTTTTCAAGCAAAATTTTACGAGCGGCGTTTGCCTTACCCACGGCGTTGCCGTAAGCGATAAATGCCGCTTCGCCGCTACTCTCGACCAGGATTTCGCCTTTGCCAAGCTCAAGCTCTCGCGCCTCAAATTCGCCCTGCGCCAGCGCAAAAGCTCCGCGCGGATACCGAAAAGCGCAAGGCCCTTCGTGAGTGTAGGCGTAGCGCATCGCGAGTCTAAAACTATCGGCGCAACGAGGCGCGAAAATCGTCAAATTCGGGATCAAATTTAGATAGCTAACGTCAAATGCACCCTGATGCGTCTCGCCGTCCTCGCCGACGATGCCCGCGCGGTCCATCGCAAAGACGACGTTTAGGTTCATGATCGCGCAGTCGTGAACGACCTGGTCAAACGCACGCTGCAAAAAGGTCGAATAAATCGCGATAAATGGCTTAAAGCCCTCCTTTGCCATCGCAGCCATCGAGGCGACGGCGTGCTGCTCGGCGATCGCTACGTCCCAAAATCTATCCGGAAATCTCTCCATCAAAGCGTCTATACCCGTGCCCGTAGGCATCGCGGCGGTTACTCCAACGATATTTTTATGCTCGCTAGCTAGCTGGGTCAAATTTTCCGCAAAGAGCGCGGTGGCCGATTTGGCGGCTGATTTTTTGATGGCTTCGCCGCTTCGCAAATCAAACGGGCTTACGCCGTGCCAGCTGGCTAGATGCCCCTCGGCCTTTTCGTAGCCTTTACCCTTTAACGTCTGCGCGTGCACGACGACGGGCTTTTTCATGCCTTTTGCGACGCTAAACGCCTCGATGAGCGCCCTCACGTCGTGGCCGTTTACGGGACCGATATACTCGAGCCCCAGCTCCTCGAAAAACATCCCGGGCGTAAAGATCCTAATGCCCTCCTCCATCCTGCGCGCCATATACGCGGCGCCGTCTGGCATATAGCTCAAAAATTTCTCTACTCGGCTTTTAAACTTCTGATACAGCGGCCCCGCCATCATCTGCGAGAGGTAGTTGCTAAAGGCGCCGATGGGCTTGCTGATGCTCATTTCGTTGTCGTTTAGGATGATGACGCATGGGTTTTTGATGTCGCCCAGTTCATTTAGCGCCTCGTACGCGATGCCCGCACTCATCGAGCCGTCGCCGATAAATGCCACGGGGATGCGATCCTCGCCTTTTAGTTTGATCGCCTTTGACGCGCCTACTGCTAGCGAGATAGAGGTGGAGCTGTGTCCGGCGATAAAGTAGTCGTATTTGCTCTCAGAGGGCTTAGTGTAGCCGCTGATACCGCCGAATTTTCTAAGCGTGTCAAATTTATCCCAGCGTCCGGTGATTAGCTTGTGGGCGTAGCTTTGGTGGCTGACGTCAAATATAAACGGATCTTTTGCGGCGTCGAAAACATAATGCATCGCTACGATAAGCTCGACTGCGCCGATGTTTGAGCTCAGATGCCCGCCGTTTGCGCTGACGGTTTGTAAAATTTTATCACGGAGCTTTCCGCAAAGCGCTTCGAGCTCCTCCATGTTCATAGATTTTACGTCTATCATTGTCCTATTATCTTTTTGATTTTTTCTAGTCTGGCTTCGATCGTGCCTTCAAAGTTGCCCGCGTCGCTAAGCACGATCGCTCCGCCCGCACTGATGGCTTCGTCGGCGGAGATTTTGACGTTTTGACCGGAAAAATTTTCTTTGATAAACTCGTAATCTTTCGGATTTACTTTGACTTGCACCTCTTTGGCGTCTTTTATCTCGCTAAAAAGCTCCTTACAGATAGCTGCGGCGATGTTTGCCGAATTTAGCGAAATCTCTTTTTTTACGACCTCTTTGGCTATATCAACTGCGGTAGCGGGCAGCTCCGCCTCGCTAGATGAGATGAGGCTTTCAAATTTAGCCGCCTGCTCTTCAAGCTTATTTATAGAGCCCAGATACCTGCTCTCAAGTGCTCTTAGCTCCTCGTCAAATTTAGCCGCAGCCTCGTCTCTGCCCTGCTTTATGCCGTCCTCTTTAGCACGCTGGATCTCGCTCTCTAGACGTTTGGCAAATTCGCTTTCTTGATGTTCGATTTGCATTTGCAGCTTTATCATACTGCCGCTCATCTCGTCGGTGCGCTTTAGTAGCTCCTCGATAAAGCTGGGCTCTGGCTTAAAATGCGAACTGTGCTCTTTTTCTTCGCTTAAATTTAAGCCCTCTTGCTCGCCGTTTAAAACACGCTCGTGTTGATGCTCGGACGCGCGGCGAGTCTCGCTCTCGTGAGCTACGTGCGCATCCTCGCTTCTTTTTTCCTGGCCTAAAATTTTAAATCGATAATTTTCTACAAAGTGCTCTTTTGAGCGCTCGTTTGTTATTACGCTGCTTTTCATTCTATCATCTCATCGGCTTCGCCTATCTGGAATGCCCCGCCCTCGGCTAGGGCTTGGACCTGCTCTACGATGCGGCGCTGCGCCTCTTCGACGTCTTTTACGCGCACCGCGCCCAAAAACTGCATCTCCTCTTTAAACGCTTCGCTGGCGCGCTGAGACATACTTGAGAGGAATTTCTCTTTGAGCGCGTCTCCGCTGCCTTTGAGCGCGACCATGAGGTCTTTTTTATCGACGTTTTTAAGTATCTCGCGGATAGCGGCTTGGTTGAGGGTGTTGATATCCTCAAAGGTAAACATAAGTTCTTTGATTGTCGTAGCAAGCTTGTCGTCGATATCTTCGATGTATTCGATCGTAGCTTTTGACGCTTTTTGACCGAGGCGATTTAGCACCTCTGCCACGGCTCTTGGTCCGCCGACCTCGACCTTGTAGGACGTGAGGCTCTCTAGTTTGCCCTCTAGCACCGTTGAAACGCGTTTGATTATAGACGGGCTGATATCGCCCAAATTTGCCATCCTAACTACGACCTCGCTTCTAAGCTCGTCGTTAAAAAACGAAAGCGTTTCGGCCGCGCTGGTTGAGTCCATATGTGCCAAAATAAGCGCGATAGTCTGCGGGTGCTCGGTCATGATAAAGTCCGCAAGCTGCTGAGGCTTGACCTTGGTAAGATAGCCGAAGCTCTTTGAGTTTTCCATGCTTTTTGCGAGCTTATCGAGGATCTTTTGCGCGGTTTCAGGACCAAAGGTACGATATAAAATTTCTTTCGCATACTCTAAGCCGCCGCTTCTCATATATTGATTTGACTGCATGAGAGCGTAAAATTCTTCCAAAACAGCGGCCGCTACGTTTTTATCCATGCTTTTTGCCGTAGCTATATAGCGCGAAATTTCGGTTATGACGTCAACCTCCATATGCGAAAAGAGCAAAGTCGTGACATCCTCGCCCAGCTGAATAAGCAAAATAGCGATCTTTTCTGGCATAGAAAGATCGTCATACACCATCTTTTGCTGTTCGTTTAGCTTTGTTGCCATTAAAAGTCCTTGCGGTTGCTAAAATCCGAGTCGTTTTTGACTAGGTCTTGTAGCAAGACGGCGATCTCGTCGCTGCGCTCTTGCACGATTAGTTTCATCTTCTCTAGCAATACGTCGTAGCGTAGATCGTCCTCGTTAAAGTTATCGCCGATACCCAGCTGCTCCTCGACCTTTTTCCTAGCGGCTTGAAATTTCTCCAGCGTATCTTCGCTATCATCAAGCTGAATGTCGTTATCAGGGATTTCCGGCTCTTCTTCTTTGATCTCTTCAAGCATCTTAGCCATAAACGGCACGATGACTTTTTTATAAAAGATATAGAGTAAAACTGCGGCAAAAAGGTATTTTAGGATCGGCAAAAACGGCACTACGTAAAGATCGAAAAATGACTGAACCTTGCCTGCTGGCGTCTGTCCGTCTTGACGCTGAAACTCAAAGTTACTAACCGTGACCTCGTCGCCTCTGTTTTGATCAAAGCCGATAGACTGGCGAATAAGAGCGTCTATACGCGCTAGCTGCTCTTTATCAAGCGGTACGTAGGCGATCTCTTTAGTCGGATTTCCGTTTTCGTCTTTTTTATTTTCGTATTTTCCATCCACGACGACAGCGGCGCTTAGGCGGTTTATCTTAGCAAACTGATCCTTGACGCGCTCGACTTTTTTTGAGATTTCGTAGTTTGTCGTGGATGAGCTTTTGGAGTATAGCTCTTTCATTTTATTATCTTGCAGGCCTTCGACCGGACCGATGTTGCTCACAGCCCCAGGCACGCCTTGTACTTCAGCTTCTTTGCTGCCTTGGCGTTTTTCTTCGACGTTTTGCTCGCTTCTAGCTACGGAGTTTGGATCAAAGGTCTCGCTTTGGCTATCTTTTCTAGCAAAGTCAAAGTCTATGGTGACCTTGGCTACGACCTTATCCGAGCCGCCCACGATAGGCGATAGGACGTTTATGATTTTTTCTTCGAGATTGTGCTCGGCGTCGCGTTTGTAGCGGATTTGTTGCGTGATCTGATCGCTATCGTATTCGCCGTCCTCCTCGCCAAGCGGCACTCCGTCTTGACTTACGATTTTTACTTGCTCGGGTTTTAAATTTGCCACCGCTGCGGCGACTAAATTTTTAATGCCCGTGATTTGTTTTAAATTTAAGCTCTGCCCGTCTTTTAAATTTAACACGATAGAGGCACTTGGCGGCGTAGCTCTCTCGGTAAAAAGCGTTTCTTTTGGTATCGCGATGCGCACGATGGCTTTGTTTATCGGTGCTAGACTTTCGATCGTGCGGGCTAGCTCGCCCTCTAAAGCGCGCTGAAATTTAACCTTTTGCTCGGCATCCGTCGCGCCAAATTCTTGTTTATCGAAAATCTCAAATCCGACCTTGCCGTCCTTTAAAATACCAAGCGACGCGATTGAAATCCTCTCGCGGTAAACGTCCGAGTTTGGCACCAAAATCGTGCCCTCGTTTACAATTTTATACTTTACCTTATCTTTTTCAAGCTGCTGAATAATTAACGCAGAGTCCGCAGCGGAGGTGTTTTCAAAGAGTACGCTATAGCCGTCATAGTTTTCGTTTGAGCTTTTGTAAATGCTCAAAAACACCAAAAACCCGACCACGAGTATGATCGAGCCCGCGGCGACTAGGCGTTGCCTTAACGAGAGATTGTGATAGACCTGGCCGATTTGCTGAACTGCGGTTTTAAAATCCATTTATTTTAAATTTTCCTCGATTTGTTTTAAAACTACGTCGTTTTGGTTCGGCAGTCCGATCGTTATGCGAACCGCGTTTAATCCGTAGCCTTTTAGATCCCGTAAAATTATACCTTTTTTTAACAGATTTTGAGCAAGCTCGCTTGCGTTTTGACGCTCAAATTCAAAAACGATAAAATTCGTAAAGCTCGGCAGACGCTTTATGCCGTGAAGGTCGGCAAATTTTTCGTATTTTTTCATCTCTTCAAAATTCGTCTCAAGCGTCATTTTTACGAATTCTTCGTCTTTTAGCGCCTCGATAGCCGCTTTTAAACTAAGCGTCGTTATATTAAAAGGCGCTCTTAGTTTGCCTAGCTCGCTCATCACACTTTCTTCGCCGATGCCGTATCCTACGCGCATACCGCCAAGACCGTAAGCCTTAGAAAACGTACCCAGATATATCGCGTTTGGAAATTTAGCTATGAGCTCGCACGGTCTTATCTCTTTTTTCGCATCTTTAAATTTAGCAAACTCCTGATACGCGCCGTCGATAACCACGAGCGTATCGGCGTCAATCTGCTCTAAAAATTTATAAATTTCCTCGGCGTCTAGGCAGCCTCCTAGAGGGTTATTTGGCACGCACAAAAATACTACGCCAATCTCGTCTTTTTTGGCCTTGTAAATTTGCAAAAACTCGCCTAGATCGTGCTCTTTGCTCTTTGTTTTAAATACCTTCGCACCCGCTGCTTTAGCGTAAATTTCATACATAGCAAATGTTATGCCCGCAGTTAAAATTCCCCTCTTTGCGTTTGCTTTTGCGTGCACGGCAAATTCTATTATCTGATCGCTTCCCGAGCCTATTACGATAGATTTTTCGCCCACGCCAAATTTACTAGCTAGCGCGGCTTTTAGCTCAAAGTAACTGTCGTCGGGGTAGAGGTGTATTTTATTTACTATCTCGCTGACTGCTTTTACTACCGCGGGGCTCGTGCCGTACGGGTTTTCGTTGCTGGCTAGCTTGATGACGTCTTTGGCGTCGATGCCGTATTCGCGCACAACTAGCTCGATAGGCTTGCCCGCCTCGTAGCTCACTAAATTTGCCAAATTTTCGTTAAATTTCATCTCATTCCTCCCACGCGACGTAGCTTCCCAGCCACGCGATTTCATGACCGTAGCTTACCGCTTTTTGTATCGCTTTTTGGACGTTGTCGTCATCGATGTGCCCCTCGAAATCTATATAAAAATTCGCTTTAAATTCGCGCTGTTTTATCGGGCGGCTCTCTAGCTTGGTGATATTTATACCCTCGTCTCTAAATGCCAAAAGTAGCTCCACTAGCCCGCCGGGGCGGTGTTCGGTCTTTGCTAGGATTGATGTTTTATTTTTTTGCGCGCGCTCGTTTTTAAAATCGCTTAATATAAAAAATCTCGTACGGTTTGCGGCATTATCCTCGATCGTCTCAAACAAGATCGGCACGCCGTAAAGCTTGGCTGCGATCTTAGAACAGATAGCGGCCGAATTTGGCTCGCTACTAGCTAGTTGCGCAGCCTGCGCGGTAGATTTTGCCGGGATAAACTCGACTGATGAAAGCATATGATCGTCTAAAAATTTGCGGCACTGATTGTAGCCTTGCGGGTGCGAGTAGATGCGCTTGATGTCCTTTAAATTTTCGCACTTGCTCGCAAAAATATGGTGGATATCCATGTAAATTTCAGCCACGACCTTGACACTATCAAACCGCCCTAGGCAGTCTAGCGTCGCACCCACCGCGCCTTCAGTGTTGTTTTCTATCGGCACGACGCCGTATTTGGCCTCTTTGTGCTTTAGTTTGGCAAAAACCGCCTCGATGCTAGCTAGGGGCAAATACGCGCTCATAGCACCAAAGCGACTCTCTGCGGCTTGGTGGGTGTAGGTGCCCTCAGGCCCCAGGTAGGCTACTTTTTCAGGCATCTCGAGGTTTCTACTGACGGCAAAAATTTCAAGATAAATCGCCTCAATAGCAGCTTTATTTAAAAATGCGGAGTCCTGCCCCTCGAGGCGGTTTAGGATCGCCCTTTCGCGCTCGGGGCGGTAGATCGCACTGCCGCTGGTTTGCTTTAGTTCGCCGATCTTCCGCACGAAATTCATGCGCTCGTTTAGGCGCCTTAGCACCTCATCGTCGATCTTATCTATCTCGTTTCTAAGGTCGTTTATGTTTTGCATTTTCGCTCCCTAGCCTAGAAATTCGCGCTCCAGTGCCACGATATCCTCAAAGCTCTCGCGGCGTCTTATCAAAAAGTCTTCGCCGCCTTTTACCGCAACTTCAGCCGCGCGCCCACGAGTGTTGTAGTTGCTGCTCATCGCAAAGCCGTATGCGCCGGCTGATTTGACAACAACGAGATCGCCCGCGTTTAACGGCGGTAAATTTCGGTCTTTTGCGAGGAAATCGCCGCTCTCGCAGATCGGCCCAACCACGTCGCAAGGGGTAAATTTGAGCTCCCGAAGCTGCTCGGTCTTGCACTCGCAAAGAGTCTTGCCGCCGCTAAGAGCGAAAATTTTATGCCTAGCTTGATAAAGACTCGGACGGATAAGGTCGTTCATCGCGCCGTCTACGATCACAAAGCGCTTGTTTTTATTAAATTTCTCGTAAAGAACGCTAGTTAGAAAATACCCAGCGTTGCCGACGATAAAGCGCCCGGGCTCGCAAACTACCGTGACGTCCAGGCCGCTTAAATTTGCCAAAATGCCCTGCGCGTATTCGTATAGATCAGGCTCGCTCTCATCGCCGTAAACGATGCCTATGCCGCCGCCGACGTCAAAAAATTTGATGTCGATTTGCGTGGCTTTTAGCTCTCTAGTCAAATTTGCCACGATCTTTGCCGCTTCGATAACGGGCTTTATGTCGGTTATCTGAGAGCCGATGTGGCTGTGGATGCCTACCGGTTCTAGATGTGGTGAGTTTTTAGCGTGCAGATACATTTTTTTCGCCGTTTGCAGATCCACGCCGAATTTATTTTCATTTAGTCCGGTCGAGATGTAGGGATGCGTCTTGGCGTCGATGTCTGGATTTACGCGGATGCTGATGCGAGCAGGCTTGCCGAGCTGCTTTGCGATATCCTCCAGGCGGTTCATCTCGGCTTCGCTTTCTAAATTTATCATCAAGATTTCATTTTCCAGCGCAAATTTAAGCTCGTCGTCGCGCTTGCCCACGCCACTTAAGATGATCTGATAGCTTTTAGCTCCCGCTAGCAAAGCGCGCCTAACTTCACCCACGCTCACGCAGTCAAATCCAGCCCCAAGCCCGGCTAAAAATTTCAAAACGCTTAAATTTGAGTTTGCCTTAACAGCGTAGCATACGAGAGATTTTCTAGCGTGAAACGCGTTTTTTAGCGCTTCGTAGCGGTGTGCCATGTAGTCAAAATCGTAAACATAAAGAGGGGTGCCGTATTTTTGCGCCAAATTCGTAAAATCCATAACCGACCTTGTTTAAAAATAGTTAGATTTTACAGAAATTTTGCCTAAATCTCTCTTAACGACTCCCAAAACGCAGATAAAAAGCGTAAGTACCGAGTAAAATAATAGGTAAAAGCACGCCGACCTCGGGCGAGACGACGCCGTTTCTATCAAATCTCATCATCACAAAAAGCGCACCCCAGACGCAAAGCGAGGCGATCGTAAAGATAAAGCTTTTTAAGGCGAGATTAAAAAATCGTCCCGTAACTGGCAAGAAATAGTAAATGATGAGCACCATAAAAGGTGCAAAAAACGGTGCGAAAGCGAGGTTATAAAGCGTGGTTTTGGTCGAATTTAGCCCGATACCCTCGTCTTTAAACGCCAAAATGTAATCCACGGCATCCGGAATCGTGATCGCTGAGCTCTCCGCCGACGCGCTTTCTATGGTTTTTGGTTTAAAATTTTCAAGCGTTTTTAGCTCGCTTGGCGTTTTGATATCAAGCCCTTTTTCACCGAGCTTAATATTTTGCGGCAAATTTACAATTTTAGCATTTTTTAAAAGCCATGCATCGTCTATAAACTTCCCGCTTTCGCCAAAGGTCGCACTGCGCAAGTTGCTGCTGTCTATGTCGAATATCCGCACATCTTTAGCCTCGCCGCTAATAGGATTTAGGCTGTCCATATAGACAAATTTACCCTCGAATTTTAAGAAAATATCCGAGCTCGTGCGCGATAAATTCGAGAGTTTCACGATATTTCGTCCGTACTCGTAAGCGTAGGCAAACGGCGTGAAATTTAGCCCGACATAAATAAACGTGATAGCAAGCGCGATATAAAAAGGTGGCTTGATCAGGCGATTTTTATCGATACCAAGCGCATAAAAACTCACGAGCTCGTTACTGCGGATCATGCTAAATTTGCTCGTTATGAGCGCAAAAATGAGCGCGAGCGGCAGGACGTAGTTTACCGCCGTAAGCAAGGTAAGGCCGAAGTAAAGCAGCTTTAGGTTTGCGCTTGCTGGCATGTCTTTTAGGTTGGTTAGGATGTCGATGCCGACGTAAAAAAGCGTGAGCGCGATGAATAAAATCATGAAATATTTAAAATAAAGCCAGCCGACGTAACGCGCATAAAGGTTCATTTATGGCCTTTTAAATCAAATTTTGCGTACGCGAGGCATCGGACAAGATCTAAGCTCTCAAAAGTACTAAATTTAAACAGCTCTGTTTTTTGAGTGAAATTTAATAAAAATACAGCTCTGGATAAAAGGCGAGTCTGTGAAAAAACCGTTTTTTTCGTAAATTTTATAAATTTGCTAGTAAAATTTTTAAGTAAATTTATAAAATTTGCTGTAAAGAAGATTTGGCGCACGGTTTTAAATTTTGGCTTTAAATTTAATAGACTTTTTAGCACTTTAAAAAAATCCAAAATTTTACGAAAAACAAAAGCCTTAAATACCAAATTTAACCCTCTCACAAAATACCTTTTTTGGTTGAGAATTTTTGCGAAACGGAGTCGATATCGGTTTTTATTAGTTCATTTAGCGCATTTTCACAGTAGTCTAAAATTTTTTCTAGGCCGTCTTTTTCCTCTGCGTTAAATTCGCCAAGCACGTGGCCGGTTACCGCGCTTTCGCCTTTGTGCGCGCTTCTACCGATACCGATACGTACGCGCTCGTAATCTGCGCCCATTAACGCGTCGATTGACTTTAGGCCGTTGTGTCCGCCATTTCCGCCGCCCTTTTTAAATTTAACGACGCCGAAATTTAGGTCAAGGTCATCATGAATCACGATAATGCGCTCAGGCTTGTAAAAATCTGCGACGGCTTTTACGCTTCGTCCGCTTAGATTCATAAAGGTTGTCGGTTTTAAAAGAAGTAAATTTTGAAATTTAAATAGCTCGCCTTGAAATTTGACCGAGCTTACGTCTGTAAAATTTGAGTTTTTGAGTCCATCTATCAGCATAAAGCCGACGTTGTGTCTTGTTTTGGAGTACTCGGGACCGGGATTCCCCAGTCCAACTATGAGTATCAAGGCTAGCCTTATTTAGCTTTTATTACGCCTAAAACCGCTACGCGGTCAGCATCGAGCATAGTGACGCCCGCAGGAACTGCTATATCGCGCACTAGAACGGTGTTGTCTATATCAAGACCGCTAACGTCTATGTCGAATGAATTAGGCAAATTTTCAGCCGTGCATTTTACGGCTAAGCGCCTTTTTGAGATGATCAAAACGCCTTTATTTTTTAGACCGACCGGAGTTCCGTAAGGTTTAACCGGGATCATATATTTTGAGACGACGCCTGGAAGCGCAACCTTTAAATCAACGTGTTGTAGCGCGTTTGTCACAGGGTCTTTTTGGTATTCGACTACTACGACTTTTAAGGTTTTTCCGCCTACTTTTACGTCAAACGCAAGGCTCTCTTTTTTGCGAACCTCTTTTATAAAATCGTTGATTTTAAAAGCGGCTTGCACATTCTCTAATCCCTTGCCGTAAATGTTGGCGATTAGATAACCATCTCTTCTCAAGGCTTTTGACGCCTTTTTACCGATACTCTCTCTAACGATACCTTCTAACATCGTTTTCCTTTCTTGAAAAATAGAAGCCGATAATATCCAAATTTATATAAATTTCGCCTTACTTGATATCTTTAAGTGCGATAACGTCGCTCTGAAATTCTCTTAAAAGCGCAGCGTCTTCCTCGATAGAAGCGACCATTGCTCGTTTTTTGGCAAGGTCAGCGGATTTGATTTTGATATCGAGGTTTTCTCTTCTGCCTGCGCTCTTTAAAGCCTCTTCTTTGGTAATAATTCCCGAAGTATACATATCAAGCAGATGCTGCTCAAAAGTCTGCATCTGATAGGTGTTTCTACTTTGTTCTATCGCGTCGTAAATTTCGCTATCCCTATCCTCTAGAATCATATCTCTTATTCTTATGTTTTTTATCATTATTTCGCAAGCAACGCGGCGTTTATTTCCAGTAGTCACCACCAGACGCTGAGATATGATGGCCTCTGCAACCGAAGCAAACGTCATCCTCACTCGGTTTTGTTCCTCTTTAGGAAACATGTTTATAACACGGCCGATAGTTTCTTTAGCATCAAGGGTGTGAAGCGTTGCAAGCACCAAGTGGCCGGTTTCTGCGGCATTTATCGCAGTTCTAACGGTCTCTAGGTCTCTCATCTCGCCTACAAATATAACATCCGGGTCTTCACGCAAAGAGGCCCTTAGCGCGTCAGCAAAGCTATCAACGTCTTGACCGATACCGCGCTGATTTATTACGCTTTTATCGTCGCTGTATATAAACTCGATCGGATCTTCGATAGTGACGATGTGGTAGTTTTTCGTGTGATTTAGGTGGTTTATCATGCTAGCTAGTGTCGTCGTTTTACCGCTACCGGTAGGTCCCGTTACTAGGACGATACCTCTATTTACTTTATTGCAAAGCTTTTCAATAACCGGCGGCAACAAAAG
>CAURRL010000011.1:0-14243 GCA_963526895.1 uncultured Campylobacter sp.
GGTTGTAATCAAAAATGTAGCTTCTGCGCGATCCCAACCTTTAAGGGCAAGCTAAAATCCCGCGCGCTGGAAAATATCGTAGATGAGGTGCAAAAGCTCGTAAAAAAGGGCTACTACGACTTTAGCTTCCTCTCGCAGGACAGCAGCTCGTATATGCGCGATCACGCGGTTAGCGACGGCCTCATCTCGCTAATTGGTGCGGTCGAAAAGATCGATGGCGTCAAAACCGCGCGCATACTTTATCTCTACCCAAGCACGACCTCAAACGCGCTAGTGGAGCGTATCATCGCCTCGCCGGTGTTTGTAAACTATTTTGATATGCCGATCCAGCACGCAAGCGATAAAATGCTAAAAATCATGAGGCGCGGAAGTGGCGCGGCGCGGATAAAAGAGCTTTTAAATTTGATGAAAAATGCGCCGGGTGCGTTTTTACGAACGGGCGTTATCGTCGGACACCCGGGCGAGAGCGAAGCCGAATTTGACGAGCTTTGCGCGTTTTTGCAGGAGTTTAAATTTGACCGCGTTTCGGCGTTTGCTTACTCGAAGGAAGAAGACACGCTCTCATACGAGATGGAGCAGGTGCCCGCTAAAATCATCTCAAAGCGCCTAAGCAAGATCGAAAAGATCACTCGAGCTGCGATCGAGGCGAGCTTCGCGCAGGAACTAGGGCAAAAATTTATCGTATCGCTCGAGGGCGAAAGCAGCGAGGGCGAGATGTTTTATGCCGCGAAAAAGGCGCTATGGGATAAGGACATCGACGGCGAAATTTTGATCAACGAAAGCGACGTGGAACAGCTAGAAATCGGCGGTCGCTACTGGTGCGAGATCACGCAGGTAGCGGGCGCCCAGGCGCTGGGCAAGATCACGGCAAAGGCCTAAAGTGCTAAGCGCGCCCGTTTTACGCAAGCTAAAATCGGGGCGAAATCTGCTTGCCTTTTCTCACGGCGTCGATAGCACGGCGCTTTTTTACCTTTTGGACGAGGCTGGCGTGAAATTTGACCTTGCGATCGTGGATTATAACGTCCGCGCGCAGAGCAAGGACGAGGTCGCCTCGGCAAGGCATCTGGCGGCTAAATTTAACAAACAAATCTACGTAAAAAGCGTGCAGCTTGGCGAGTCAAATTTCGAGCACGAGGCTCGTGCGGCTAGATACGATTTTTTCGCCGAAATTTGCCGCGAGCATGGATATGAAAATTTGATCTTGGCACATCAGTTTGACGATAAATTTGAGTGGTTTTTGATGCAGCTTGGACGCGGCGCGGGGCTTAGCGAGCTACTGGGTATGCAAGAGCTAGAAACGCGCGAGGACTACGTGATCGCTCGTCCGCTTCTGGGCGTGCAAAAGTGCGAGCTGGCGCGGTTTTTGCGTGAGCGAAACCTAAAATACTTCACCGACGAGACGAATTTGACGGACCGGTTTAAACGCGGATTTATTCGCGCTAAATTTAGCGAGCCGTTTTTGAATGAGTACTTTGGCGGCGTGAAAAAAAGCTTTGAGTTTTTGGCGACCGATGCGTTAAGCTTAACTCCTGAAATTTCTAATCCTGCGCCAAACATTTATCTCGTAAAACGCGGTGTAAACGAGCTTCGCGGCGTAGATCAGGCATGCAAGTGGCTAGGACTCGTGCTAAGCTCGGCGCAGCGAAACGAATGCGCGCGTTGCCTAGAAAAAGGCGCTGACTGCGTGCTTGGCGGCAAGGTAGCCGTGGGCGCGAGCGAAAAATTTATCCTTGTGACGCCATATATCAAAGCGGCGATGGACAAGAAATTTAAAGAGGCGTGCAGGCAGCTCGCTATCCCGCCGATAAACCGCGGATTTTTATTTTCCGCGGGCGTGGATTTATCTAAATTTAAAGAACTTTTTTAGGCTTTGGCATGCAACTGCTACTAAAAAAGTTGGACGCGCACATCTTCCGATCAGCAAAGCGCACGCAACCAAGTAAAGTTACTGCCAAAGACTAACTGAATTTATCAAATTTAAAAGACGCGACGATCACTCCCCGTACTTTTTCTTTAGATCGTCCCACGTAACCAGCGTGCGTTTGCCCTCTAGGCTGCGGATGCGCGTGACGTCTTGCATCATCTCTAGCACCCCCTTAAATACGCCGTTTTCATCGCGAACGGCCACGTAGTAGATGTAGATAAATTTACCGTGAAGCTCTAGCCAAAAGTCGATCTCATCGCGCTCGCCCTTGCGAAAAGCGTCGATGATCTCTAGCACGCTAGCTACGCTCTCGCGCGGGTGGCAGTTTTTCACGTCGCGCCCGATGACGCCGGCACTTCGCGGAAATACGCGGTGCTTGGTGTCGGTGTAAAATTTCACGATCTCGTTTTCATCGACGAATGAGAGGTCGACTGGCATGTGCTTATAAATGAGGTTGATTTGCTCTAGCGTGAGCTTGCCCGTAGCGACGTCAAAAACCGCGTTTTTATCGCGGCTTGCATCTGGATTTAGTCCGTATTTACTCATCAAATCTGACAGCTCTTTTAGGAAATTCGGATTTAAAACCGCTTCGTTTAGGTTGCTGTTTTGTAAATTTGCCGCGCTTAAATTTGACTCGCTTTGCAAATTTGAGTTCTTTAAATTTGCCTCCGAGCCGCTGCCGGACTCCAAATTTAACGGATAAAATTCGCTCGGTTTTTCGATGAGAAAATATCCGATCTCATCATCGCCGCGTCTCATCGCGCGAAACTCCTCCTCGCTGATCATCTCCAGCGACGTCGGATAGAGCGCCGCCTCCTCGCGTGCGAGCAGGTCGAGCAGGTTTTCGTAGATCTCGTGCTGCACCGCGATAAATTCGTCTGCTTTGTCGCCCTCTAGCAGCTCGCGCGCTGCGGCGATACCGTCACGCACCTTGTTATCAAAGCTCCACATAAAGCGCGACGGACGGTCAAAGCCCTTGTTTTCGAGCATCGAGTAGAGTTGGTGCTGTTTTCTGGCAAAGTGCGTCCTGTTAAAGCCGCCCAGTTTGTCGTAAATTTCAAGCCACTCGTTTTTGATAAATTTCTTTTTTAGCAGCTCTTTTGCCTTCGCGATTAGTTCGCGCGCGGCGTCGTTTTCGTCGATGTAGGTGGCGACGGGGTGGTCTTTTGGCAGCTTGGGGCGCTCGGCTGTTAGGATACCGCGCAGGATTTCTGAGAGTTCGGCGGCGTTCTCGTCGATAAACTCGCTCTTAAAACCTAAATTTAGCAAATTTGCGCGCACGTTTTTAAAATCGGCCGGCGTGAGTTTCGTTAGCTCCGATTTTGCAGCTTTTCTTGAGGTGAAAAAATTTGCCGCTCCGCTGAGGTAATCCCTCAAAATCGCAGTCGCCAAAGCAACGGCGGCGTTGTTAAATTTGATCATTTTTTATCCTTAACTTAAATTTTAAGGATTATACAAAAAGCGGAGAGTAAAAACTTTGATTTATCTTAAGCTATAAATTTTGACGCCAAAGGTCGCGTCGATCTTCTCGGCATCCTTGCGCATTTTGATCGGAAAGTCGATTTTTACGATATTTTCGTAGCTTTGTAGCGCGTCCATAAACTCGTAAAATTTAGCAGGAGTTTTCATGGAGCCCATTACCGTTAGCTCATAGACCGAGATCTCACCGTTTTTTGCAGCCTCTTTTGGCTCGCTTAGATTTACGTTTGCGAAGTATTTTGAGGCAAACTGAGTAAATTTATCCGCGTCAAATTTGTTTTCAAGCGCGTCTAGCTGGGCCTTGTCGTTTTGTTTTATCTCGTTTAGGGCTTTTGATTTGGCATCGTAGAGCCTTTGCGTTTGCGCGCTTGCGGCGATTTGCATACGGGTTTCGTATTTGACCTGCTTGTACTCCTTGATATTCGGCACCAAAAGGCCAAATATCATCGCGAGGCAGGCTATGATGCAAATGAGTACGTAGATGAGCAACTTGGTGACGTCGATATTATGCAGGCTTCTATCTTTGCTCATTTTTACCCTCTAAGCTGTCAGTTTTGTTTGTACTGATGAAATTTAACCAGCCGCTATCTAGCTGATAAAACGAGGTATTTGATGTGTTAAAAATCGACTTTAACGGCGTTGCGAGCAGCATGTTATAAACGTCGCGGCTAGGCGTAGTGCCCTTTACGATGAGCGAGTTTTTATCCATCGCGATCTCGGTTAGCGTGATGCTTGACGGCACTAGATCGAGTAGGTTGCGCAGGCTTTGCTTTAGGACGGCGTTTGAGGCTGCGATCTCGTTTGCGCCATCCCTTCTTTGCTTTAAAAGCGCTGTGAGCTCGTCGGTTTGCCTGATCTGTTCTTTTGTTTGTTCTTGTTTTTGTCTCGAGATTTGCGCATCGTTTAGTAGCGAGTTGCTTTTGAGCTCGACGACTAAATTTACTATGGCAAAAAGTAGTACGGACGTAGCTATAAGAAGTAGCCAAATTTTACTAAAAAGATCAAAAAACGGTTTTTTTCGGGGTTTTATGAAGCTATAACTAGTCATTTTCCAACTCTTTTTTCATTAGCTCAGTCATCGTTTTTAGGGTACTAACCGGATAAACGGCGGTCTTTACCAAAAGCTCGTTTTCTATATAATGTAAAAACGTAGCACTCGTCCTCTCCGTAGCGTCGAAAATCACGACGTTTTCGATAAAATCGCCTTCATAAAGCGGATTTGTGTAAAATTCTTTAAGCGCTAGCGACACATAGCGGTATATGCTCATATCGCGTCCAAATATCGACACCGAGGCCGTTACGTCGGTGGATTCTGGCATATTTATATCGTAGTCGAGGTCTGCAAACTCTTCTTCGCTATCGTCCATTTTTAGCATTTCGCCTAGATCGTCCAGGCCGTCCATGGTGTTAAAGCTCTCGTCCACGTTCGCGATAAAATCGTCTATCTCGTCGCTATTTTCTTTGTCAAATTCTGCGCTATCGCTATACTCTTCATCGTTTTCCTTGCAAACGGTAGCGTATTTTACGCCATCGCTTGAGGTGATGCAGATGGTAAAACCCTCCTCGCAAGAGTAGACGAAAAGAGTGCTTGTGGTTGGTAGATTATGTTTTTCGATCTCTTTTTGAGTTAGCGCGATAGGCGAATAAAGTACGTCTACGCCGATGTCTGTAAACTTTTCCTCTGCGGCTTTGACGTCTGAGTGCTTTGCGTAGATGAGCCAGTTTTTGGCAGGATTTATGCAGGTTATTTCTTTTGTTTTGATGCCTAGTTTTTCGAGATTGTCGGCATTTTTAGCCTCAAACGCGCCTTGTTCGAGTGCGTCGAAAAACAGCGAAAGATAAACCCATTTATACTCTTTTTGCAAATTTCTTATGTACTCGTTTGCTCTTTGGGAAACGACGCCGGATTCATCTAGGTCAAATTCTGCTTTTATCGTTTTTAACAGCTTCGCGCCCTTGTAGGCCTCGCCTTAAAATAGGCATTTTTTGGACTGGATAACGGCGCTAAGATATAAGACGCTAAAAAAACGACGTATCAGCAAAGATTTCTCCTAAAAATTGCAATGCGTTATCATACCCAAAAAGCTATTAAGTTCAATTAAAACAGCTCTTTTTGCAGGGTTAAAAATTTATCCCTTATCATTTTGGCTTCCTCTTGCAGCGACGGATCGGTCAAATTTGACGGTTTGAGCAGATCGTAGTCGCTCACGGCGATGTCGCACATCATGCGAATTTTGTCTAAATTTACTTTGCTTACCTTGCCTGACTTGCTGATTTTTTGGATATTTTCTAGATAGCCGTTTGAACGGGCGATGTAGAGTGCGTATTTTTGCGAGATTTCACTTTGTACCATCACGGTGTGGGCGAGTTTGTTGTAGATATCTTTGTGGTAGGCTGATTTTGAGAGCCTATAGGCGGTTTCGTAATCTCCCGTCTCGTAGTAAAATTTGGCCTGAAGCGCGTTTTTGTAAGACGGGCTAAGCGTGATAAAAGAGATAAAAACGGCTGCCAAAAGCGCTCCGATAGATAAAGCTACGGTCTTTGAGCTCATTTTTCCATCTCCTTTTTTATCAGCTCTCTTGCGGCTTCTAGCTCCATATCCGTCACGCTAAAAGGCGGCGAGAGAGTATAAGAAATCTCGCTAAACGGCTTTGGGATTATCATTTTATCCCAGCTTTTTAGCTGCCAAAATTTGCTCGCTTTGTAGTTTAAAATTTGTATTTGCACATTTTGCTTTTGTGCGATGACGACGGCTCCGTCGGCGACGCTGTGATAGGGGCCGCGCGGACCGTCCGGGGTGATGATGACGTCGACTCCGCTTTTTAGCTCTCTAAAACTTTGTGTGAGGGCCTTTACCGCGCCTTTTGAGCTACTGCCTCTTATCGCACCGATACCGAAAAACGAAATCACGCGCGCGATGATCTCACCGTCTTTGTGGTCGCTTATTATGACTTTGGCGCGTCTTTGCGGATTTTGGCCGTTTTTCCACCAGTGCACGTAGGCAAAGCTCATCAGCGCTAGCCTGCCGTGCCAAAACAGCACGACGCAGGGCTCGTTCCTCAAATTTGTCTTAGAAAAGCTCTTTTTGCAGGTTAAAAATATAATCCAAATAAAAAAATAGATAATGCGCGGGGCTAAATTTATAAAAACGCTTCGTTTAAATTTAGCCCACAAGCTCACCGTAAAGCACCATTCTCTTTGGGTCGTTCACGCGCACTTTTAGCGTTTTGCCTAGCAGCTCTTCGCTACCTGCGACTTGAACTAGGAAGTTATTAAAGCTCCTGCCGGTGACGCCGCCGTTTGCGCGAAGCTCCTCAAAATATACGTCGAAAATTTTACCTTTTTGCGCCGCAACAATTTCGTCTAAAATCTCGTTATGGCGGCTTTGTAGGCGGGTTAGGCGGGCGCTTGCGACGGCTTCGTCGATTTGGTTTGTAAACTCCGCCGCCTTAGTCATCGGGCGAGGCGAATACTTAAAGCTAAAAATTTGCTCGAAGCGTACTTTTTCCAGCACATCCATCGTGTCCTCAAACTCCTCGTCGCTCTCTCCCGGAAACGCCACGATGATGTCGGTTGAGATGCTAACCTCAGGGCACATTGCGCGCAGTCTAGCTGCTCGGTCTAAAAACCACTCTTTGGTGTAGCCGCGCTTCATCTCGCGTAGGACTTTGGTGTTTCCACTTTGAAGCGGCATGTGCATGGATTTGCAAATTTTGGGATTTTGACTAAAGATTTCTAAAAATTTATCGTCCATATGGAGCGGATGAGGGCTAGTAAATCGTATGCGCTCGACGCCATCTATCTCGCTGATTTTTACTAGCAAGTCGCTAAAGTCGATCTTCTCGTGCGCGCCTGAAAATCTCTTGCCGTAGTTGTTTACGTTTTGCCCGAGCAAGAAAATTTCCTTCGCTCCGCCCTCGGCGGCCTTTTTTACTTCGCGCAGGATCAAATTTGCGGGGATCGAGATCTCGTCGCCTCTGGTGTGCGGGACGATGCAGTAGGTGCATTTTTTATCGCAGCCGATCGAGATATTTATGTGGCTTTTATACGGTGAGCCTCGAAATTCGCCGAATGCGTACTCGCTCTCGTCGTGATTTATGTCGGTGCTGATAAATTTAGGCGTCTTAACGGCGGCTGAAATTTTACTGACGTTTCGTGCGCCGAGTACGAAATCCACGTAAGGCGCTCGTTTAAAAATTTCGCTTCCCAGATGGCTTGCCGTGCAACCGCAAACTCCGATTTTAGCGCCTGCTTTCTTTACTTTTTCAAAACCGCCGACCTCGCTAAAAAGCTTATGCACGGGCTTTTCGCGCACCGAGCAGGTGTTGATGAGGATGAGGTCGGCCTCGGAGATGTCCTGAGTGAGCTCATAGTCCTCTTTTTGTTTGAGCTCGGCGATGATGTGTTCGCTGTCGCGGACGTTCATCGCGCAGCCTAAAGTCTGGATAAAGAGCTTTTTTTGCGCTGCGCTCAAAGGATGTGCACCTCGTACATGTAGTCGTTTTCGTCTAGGCCGTAGCGAACGGTGCGGTGATAGACGCTAAGGCCTTTTTCTTCGAAAAATTCGACCAAAGCGATGAGTTGTTTGTGGCTGTTTTCTCTGTCGAAATAGAAAATTTGTTGCGGATCTTTTGCAAATGCCGCTTCGATTTTTTCAAGAGAGATCGTTTTTGGTTTGGCGTCAAGTTGCGTTCTAGCGAGTTTTAGCTCCATTTTTAATCCTTTGAAATCTTTAATTTAATCTGTGAATATAGCAAAAACATCTTAAAAAACGCATTAAACTTCTTAAAAGTATAAAGCTTGTATAATACCCCTCTAACTCAAAAATTCCCCCAAATTTAAATAACGGAGCAAAAATAATATGGAAAAAATAGCGGATATCATAGAATCTATCGCAAATGAAAAAGGGCTCGAAATCGAGGACGTAAAAGAGCGCGTCATAAGAGCTATTATCAATACCGCAAAGAAAATTTACGGCGAAAACTACGAATACGACGCGGTTATAGATAATGCGACCAAGACCCTTCATCTATATCAAAAAATCACCGTCGTAGAAGACGGCGACGAGCGCTTGGCTGAGGACAACGAGCACTTTTTAAGCATAAGCGAAGCCAAAAAAGTGGACTCTGGCGTAGAGATCGGTGATGAGCTAACCTATGAGCTATCTACCGACAACCTAGGCCGCACCGCTGCACAAACGCTTCACAAGGAGCTTGAGTATCACATCCAGCGTCTGATGGAGGAAAAAATATTCCAAAAGTATCAAGACATGGTAGGGCACATGGTTTTCGGCTCTGTCACGCGCGTGGATAGCGATGAAAATACATTCATCGAGATAGACGAGCTGCGAGCCGTGATGCCGCGCAAAAATCGCATAAAAGGCGAGAAATTTAAACCGGGCGACGTCGTAAAAGCCGTCATAAAAAGCGTCTATATAGATAAATCCATGGGTATCAAGGTCGAGCTAAGCCGCACGTCGCCAAAATTCCTCGAAGCCCTGCTAAAAGCCGAAGTGCCGGAGATCAAAGACGGCCTCGTGCTGATCGCCGCAAGCGCTAGAATACCTGGCGAACGCGCTAAAGTAGCCCTCGTGGCAACTTCGCCCAACGTCGATCCTGTGGGCGCGACAGTGGGCACAAAAGGCGTGCGCATAAACGCCGTCACAAAGGAGCTAAACGGCGAAAATATCGACGCGATCGAGTATTCGGCAGAGCCTGCGATCCTCATCACTCGCGCGATGGCGCCGGCGATCATCAGCTCCGTAAAAATCGGCGAGGACGGTAAAGCCGTCGTGAGCCTAGTAACCGAACAAAAGAGCAAGGCTATCGGCAAAAGCGGCATAAATATCAGGCTAGCTAGCATGCTAACGGGCCACGAGATCGAGCTAAACGAGCTTGGCGCTAGAGGCGAGAGCAAAGACGAAAACGCGAAGGATCTAAAGGCGCTATTTGGCGATTTGTAGTCAAATTTGAGCCCTTTGGTCGCATGCGTTTGGAGCGGTAAATTTACGGCGCAGCGTCCGGGTCAAATTTGAGTAAATTAAATTTAGCTCAAATTTGATCTGTTTAGCGCGCTAAAATTTGCCGCTTTTTATTTTCTAAATTTTATCCGTATCCATACCTTAAGAAATAAAAGAACTTTTTGAGGATATTAAATTTTAAAATGCGGCGAGTAACCGCCAAATTTTAGGTTATTTATTTTTAGTAGAGCGGTACATCGGGTGCTGATAATCGTTTCTCTCGCAGCCCGTAGCTAAAAACGCAAACATCAAAACAAGCGCGCTCAATATAACTTTTCTCATTTTCTACCTTTTTTGAATTTCATTTTTGCGCGATTATAGCAAATTTCGCCAAATTACCAAAATCGACGCGGCTAAATTTGGCGGAATTTGGGCAGTGCGATTTGGCTTCAAATTTGTCGCCGTCCAGCGAGAGTTAAAAAGTGCGCGCGTTAAATTTGCTGGTCCGATTTTTTGCTCTTGCTCGTCTAGCGCCCGCATGCGACAGATTCGCACTCGCAGGCAAATTTGCTAGCCAAAGTTTATCCCGCCCGGCGACTCGTCTTACAGCGCGCCGAACCGTAATATATTAAATTTTTATCCAAAAAAAAGTAGAATATCACATCTTAAATTTAAGGAAAAATCCGTGTTGCAAGCATTAGCGCTTAGATATAGACCGCGAAATTTTAGCGAGCTCGTAGGCCAGGAGGCCGTCAGCACCAGCCTCACGCACGCTCTGGACGAGAGCCGCCTCACCCACGCCTATCTTTTTTCGGGGCTTCGAGGTAGCGGCAAAACCTCGAGCGCGAGGATATTTTCAAAGGCACTGGTTTGCGATCACGGCCCGACTAGCCAGCCCTGCGAGCAGTGCGCCAAGTGTATCGCCGCAAACGAAGGCCGCCACATCGATATCATCGAGATGGACGCCGCCAGCCACCGCGGCATCGACGATATAAAGGGGCTCATCGAGCAAACCAAGTACGCTCCAGCGATCGCGCGCTTTAAGATATTCATCATCGACGAGGTGCACATGCTCTCCACGCCCGCGTTTAACGCGCTGCTAAAGACGCTCGAGGAGCCGCCGTCCTACGTCAAATTTATCCTGGCCACGACCGATCCGCTCAAGCTCCCCGCCACCGTGCTATCGCGCACGCAGCATTTTAGATTTCGCCAGATCTCGCGCCCGGACGTCGTCGCGCATCTTGATTTTATCTTAAACCGCGAAAACGTCCCGCACGAAAAAGAGGCCCTCGAGATCCTCGCTCGTAGCGGTGCGGGCTCGCTGCGCGATACTCTCACGCTGCTAGATCAGGCCATCATCTATGCTAGGGGCGAGCTAACGCAAAGCGCCGTCGCGCAGATGCTGGGGCTACTTGATCCACAGCGCATAGAGGAGATACTCGCGCTCGTTATGAGCGGCGATAAATCAGCCGTGAGCGCGGCGGTAGCGCAGCTGGAGAGCTACGACGCCGAGATGGTGATAGACGAGATAACGGCCAATCTCAAGGCAAATTTTCTCGCGCAAAGCCCGAAATACTCGCTACTTTTGTACGAGAGATTTTTTAGGATCCTCTCGCAGGCGCGCTCGATGCTAAGCATCAGCAGCGACGGCGGATTCGTGCTTGGAGTGATGCTTTTTATGATGATCGAGGCGATAAATCTAAAATCGATCGACGAGATGATAGCCGTGGATGCGAGGGAAAAATTTGCGGATTCGCAGGCTCGCGCGGTTGATTTTAGCGGCTCCCGTTCGGTGTCAAATTTTGCTGGCGGACGAGGCGAAGCGGCTAAATCTGCGGCTCCTGCGCAGACGGGTCAAATTTCACCCTCTGCGGACGGATTAAATTTGACGGGCGTAAATGCGGCTAAACTCGCCTCGCAAAACGGCGCGACTGAGGGACGAAATTTAAACGCCCAGACTTTAACGGAGTCGGCAAATTTGAGCGCACAGGCGCCGCATGATCTAGGCGGCCAAACCTGCGCCGCAAAAACTCCAAATCCCGCTTACGAGGCGTTTTTAGCCAAAATTTACGACCGCAGCTTTGATCTTGGCGAGTGTTTTAAAAACTGCATAGAGTTTTTGGAGTTTTCAGACGGCTGCATGAGCCTAGCCTCAAGCGCGGCGGGCGATGATCAGAGGCGGCTTCGCGAGGGTTCGAAGGTGATTTTGCAGATCTTGCGAAGTCTTTTTGGCGAGAGTGCAAAGATAAAGATAACTCCCAGGCAAAGCCAAGAAATAGGGAACACAGAGCAAAAGGACGCGGCAAATTTGGATGACGAGCGCGGCGGTGCGGCAAAATCTGATGATACCAAAACTGTTTCAAGCCATGAGAGTGGCAAATTTGACGCGGATGTCGCGCCGGAAAATTTAAGCCAAAACGAGCAAGCGCAAGAGCTCTCAAATTTGACGGGGAATTTATTTTCGGACGGTAGCGAGGAGAGGACAGCTACGCCCTCGGAGCAAAATTTAGACGTCAAATTTGAAAGCAGCGAGCAGGGTGATCAAGCGGAAAATTTGACGCAGCAAACGCAAACGGATATAAATGACGCAGCTCCGAGTGCGCAAACAAATAGCGGCTCGCCTATGGTTGAAACCGAGCCCTTAAATTTAAACGAAAACGAGTCAAATTTGACTCAAAACTCGCAGACGAATTTAAATCAGCCGGCTGAGCCTAAATTTGCGCCTGATTTTGAGAGTATGCGCGACGATACGCACGATTTTCATGAGGCGTATTCGCTAAAATTTAAGAGTGACGACGGCATCGCAGCCGGGGCGGATCTGGCGTTTTTAGATGATGAGTTAAGACGACTAGAGAGCCAAAATGCCGCAAAAACGGAGCAAAAGCCAATCGGCACAGCTAAATTTAACCAAAATAGCACGTCGCAAACGGCTACCTTTGGCGAGCCGCCGTTTGATCCTGACGACGTGAGCGAGATGTTTAGCGAGGCGGCCGAGTATGATGACGGCCTTTTTGAGCAAGACGCAAGCGAGCCTGTAAACGCGGCTGTAAGGCAAAATTTTGATATGACAAATTTAAGCGGCGACGAGTTTCAAAGTGAAGCAAATTTTGAAGGCTCGTCCTCAAGCGAAGCAAATTTAAACGCTCAAAATCCTACGTCAAATTTGGCCGCAAAAACCCAAACCGACCCCAAAGCTGCAAAAAATCAAGCGGTTTTAAAAGAAGCCAAACGACTGTTTGGAGAGCCGAGTTTGGAGAATTTGAATTAAAAAAAGAGCCTGAAATGGGCTCTTTTAAATTAAAATTTGTATGTGTAACCTAGATACAAACCGGTGTTTATCTCTTTGGTTTTATAGCTATAAAATGTTTTGTCGGCTTTGAAGCCTAACTCTATTGCGTTGTTTGCGTCAAGAGAATATTCGCCGCCAAATTTACCTCCCAAGATCCAGCCACTTGCGCTACCGCTGTCGGAATACGTATCATTGGCTATTAGTTGGTCTTTTAGTTTTGAGTAGCCTGCATAGCCGCCTAGAACTAGTTTAAAGTCTTGCACGACGGTGGGCGTATAATCGGCGCCGACTAAGAATTTATGCGTATTCCATTTGAAAGCAAAAGAACCGCTTTCGTCTTCTCCTTGTTTTTTGACTTTAAAATCATATATGTATGCTCCGTAAACTTTAAATACGTTAAAATCGTAGCCACCTTTTATTCCTAGTCCGAACTGCGCTTTTTTTAAAGGATCACTATCTTGAGATTTTATTTTTGAACCAAAGGAGTAATCTCCCTCTAAGCCCAAAAATAAGCCTTCTGCCATAGCTAAAGTGCAGGATAAGCCAATCCATAGGGCAATCTTGGAAACAAAATGTTTCATCCGTGTCCTTTTTAGGATTAAATACATTAAACAACGTTGAGCGGTTTTAGTCGAGTGTGATTGTGTGGATAAAATACGAATTTATAAAGAATATATTAAAATAGTCGGTTTTTTGGACCGACTATTCGTTTAGGATTGAAAGCAACTCTTTGTTATCCTTGGTTTTTAGCATCTTGGCGTATAAAAACTTAAGTGCCTCTACGTCGTCCATCGTCGCGATCGCCGAGCGGATAGCCCAGATCTTTTGCAGTTCGTCTGGTTTTTGTAGTAGCTCCTCTTTTCTGGTGCCTGATTTTAGTACGTTGATGGCTGGGTAAATACGGCGGTCGGAGATGTTGCGATCTAGCACGATTTCGCTGTTGCCAGTGCCTTTAAACTCCTCGAAAATTACCTCGTCCATACGCGAGCCGGTGTCGATGAGCGCGGTGGCGATGATGGTGAGGCTGCCGCCGTGTTCGATGTTTCGCGCCGCACCGAAAAAGCGTTTTGGCTTGTGCAAAGCGTTTGCGTCCACGCCGCCGGTTAGCACCTTGCCGCTTGGTGGAGTTACGGTGTTATACGCGCGCGCTAGGCGGGTGATACTATCTAGCAGGATGATGATGTCCTTGCCCATTTCTACGAGGCGTTTGGCTTTTTCGATGACGAGCTCGGCGACGCGCACGTGATTCATCGCAGGCATGTCAAACGTCGAGCTAAACACTTCGCCCTTTACGCAGCGCTGCATGTCGGTGACCTCTTCGGGACGCTCGTCTACGAGTAGCACCATGAGATGAGACTCGGGGTGGTTGCGCGCGATGCCGTGGGCTAGCTCTTTCATGAGCTCGGTTTTACCGCTTCTAGGAGGTGCGACGATGAGGCCGCGCTGACCCTTACCAAGAGGCGTAAAGAGATCGAGCACGCGGCCCGTTAGCTTCATTGGATCATACTCGAGGCGAAGTTTTTCCGTCGGGAAAAGCGGAGTTAGGTTGTCAAATAGCGGACGCTCTTTAGCCTCGATTAGCGGCATATAGT
>CAURRL010000012.1:0-14129 GCA_963526895.1 uncultured Campylobacter sp.
CGGTCGAGATGAGGATAAAAATAGGCACGATAACGATGCAAATTTGGATAAAAAGCAGCAAAAGCCGCGTAAGTCCGCTAAAGCCCAGCACCCGCGAGTCCGTCACGCCGCTAAATATAAAAGTAACGATAAGCCCCATAAAAACTAGCATGTAGATGAGAAACCAGCGCGAGCGCAGCGACTCGGCGACGTCTAGTTTGGCGATGAGTAGGAGGTTATTCACGGTTACCCCCTTGCGCTATGGGCTCGTCTTTTATGATGCGGCCCAGATCCATCTCGACGTAGCGGTTTGACATACTCTGCACCTCATCAAGCCTGTGCGAGATGAAAACCAGCGTCTTTTCGAGCGCAAACTCGCCTAGCAGATCCATAAAATTTCGCCTGGCTTTTGGGTCTAAATTTGCCGTGGGCTCGTCAAACATCATGGCTTCGGTGTTTTTAGCAAAGGCGATTGCGATTAGCATTTTTTGCTTCATACCGCCTGAGAGTTTGTAGAAGGGCTTGTGAAAGTTTCCTTTTAGATCAAGCTCCATTTTCTCGCAAAATTTCTCTATATTTTCCTGCGCAACGTTTGAACTTTTGCAGACGAACTCGCAAAGCTCTTTTAGGTTAAATTTAAGCGGCGGCGGCGTTTGCGGGACGAAAGATATCACGCTAAGGGCTTCTTTACGCGCGGTAAATGGATCAAAGCCGTTTACTCGCACCTCGCCGCTGTTTGGTTTAAATTCGCCCAGGATTATGCGCATCAGCGAGCTTTTGCCGGCGCCGTTTTGCCCGAGCACGACCGTTTTTTGCCCCTTTTCTATGCTCAAATTTACGTTTTGGAGTATCTTTTGCGAGCCAAAAGCCTTTGTGATGTCTTTTAAGATTATCAAATTTGTCCTTTTAGATGAGCTTTTTAAAGCCGTTGTCAAATTTCAGCGCGTCGTGGTGACACACGTCGATACAGCGCCCGCAAAGCGTGCAGTCGCCGCCCACGAGACGAAATTCTTTTTTATTTTCGTCGTCGCCCGTTTTGGCGTTTTTCTTCGTGATCTCTAGCACGTGCGGCACGAGACAGGTATCGATGCAGACTAAACAGTGGTCGCAGCGCTCTTTGTTCCAGCTGACCTTAACGGCGTTGGTGCGGGTTAGCAGCGAGTACGTAGCACCTATCGGACAGACGTAGCGGCACCAGCCTCTGCGGGAGTAGAAAATCTCGACTAAAAGTATAAAAACCGCAAACCAAATCGCATGAAAATAGCCGTAGATGACGAACCTCGACACTATGCCCGTCACGCTAAATACCTCAAACACGAGCTGCGCGCTGGCAAAACTCATCGCGATAAAAAGCGCGGTAAAGACGTAGCGCCATTTGGGGTCGAAATTTCGGCGTTTGATTATCTTTTTGGCGGCTAAATTTTCATGTATTTTCTCGCCGATCTCGCCCAAAAAAGTATAAGGACAAATCCAGCCGCAAAACGCTCGACCGCCCACGAGCGCGTAAAAAAGCAAAATCGTAGCCGTGCCGATGATTAAATTTATCGGAAACTCGTGCGTCGCGGCAAATACCTGAAAGCTCATAAAAGCGTCGGTCAAATGAAAGCCTAAAATCCTTGATCCGCTGATGTCGCCTTCTAAAATTTGAATATCCGCGCGGTAAGAAAGCACGAACAAAATATGCACGAGCGCGATCGTCATGAGCCGCCAAGCGCGGATGCTAAGGCGCTTTTTGCCCTCGGCATTTTTTACCGTGAGCGTGCTTAAAAACGGGACTTTGGCGACCGTGCAGCGCGTGGCGTACTTGTCCATTTTCTACTCTTTAAATTTTGAAATTTCGTCAGCTAACGCGCCTAGATCCTCGTCTGATACGTTCGTGAGAAGCCCCTTCATCAGGCTGTTTGGCACCTTGCCCTCTTTGTAGTTTTTTAGCGAAGCTAGGATTTCGTCCTTGCTTTTGCCTGCGATGCTAGGCGCCATCACGCCCTTGCCGTTTGCTCCGTGGCAAGGCGCGCAGGAGGTTAGGTATCGCTTGCTAACGCCCTCGCTAGGCTGATTTGCGACGCTGTTTTGTAGCTGCTTTATCTTTTTGATCTCTTCGCTATCTTGCAAATTTAGCTCTTCATTTACGACTTTCGGCTTTGTTTGCTGCGCCGGCTTTAGCTCGGGCCTGCTAGCGTCCTTTACGGGTGCTGAGGGCTGGCTAGTCAGCATAAAAACCATGAGCGCAAGTACCAAAACTCCAAAGATTATCGCTATTTTTTTTCCCATTTTAGCCTCCTATTTTTTTCTAAATTGCTCGTTAAATTCGCTGATTTCATTAGCTAGCGCCCTGATCTGCGCCTCGTCCATGCCGCGCACCAGGTCTTTCATCAGCGGATTTGCCTTTTGCTTGCTCTTATACGCGGCGATCATGTTGTAAATTTGATCCGAGGTTTTATTTAGCAGCGACGGGCCGATGATGCCGTTAGCGTAGTCGTCGTGGCAGGCAGAGCATTTTACGATAAAGTCCTTGCTAAGCTGCCCTTTGATGAGTTTTAAATTTATGCTTTGCAACGGGCTTCGCACCATCGCTAGCGCGCCTACCGAGCGACTAGTTTCGCTCTCCTCGTCATCTAGACCAAATTTGACTCTCTTTTTGCCGTTTATATCGTAGGTCATAAACTGATCGTAGTCTTTTTGCGCGGTTGCGTTTGAGTCCGCTTTTTGCGTCTCTATCGCGCCTGCGGCGGCTGGCGTCGCCTGCGTTTTTGCCGCTTGCGTCGCGCTTTTTTTATCATCTTTGCTTTCGCAGCCGGTTATCAGCGCAGCGGCGGCGAGAGCCATGAGACAGCCTAAAATTTTATTTCTCATTTTTATCCTTTGTAAATTTCGTCATAGCTGCGGTTTGGCGCTATATCGATGATCTGTGCCGGGCAAACCTCGGCGCACACTCCGCATCCAACGCAGCCTTGTTTAAATTCGGGCAAATTTCGTCCGTCGTTTTTAGCCATCGTTATGGCGGCATCTCCGACGGGACAGAGGCTCACGCACAGATCGCAGGGCTTATCCACGCTATTTTGGACGGCGTCTTTTACGGCTTGCTCTCGGTCGTTGTAAATTTTACGCTCAAGCATTTTCGTAACGCCGCTTAAATTTACGTTTTCGTTTTTGTATGCTAGACAGGCTTCGCGTCCTCGCAGTATGCCCACGCCCATCTTTACGTCGCTAATCTGCGTCGTGGCGTGATCTAGCGCGCCGCTGGGACAGGCCAAAACGCAAGGAAAAAGGTCGCACAGATAGCAGCCTCGCTCGTGCGCGTCGATATAGGACGTGCCGTTTGAGTAGCCCTGCGTGATGTCTAGCAGTTCGATGCTGTGATACGGGCAGACCTGCACGCACTGGCCGCATTTTATGCAGAGCGATTCGAAATTTTTAACCGCTCCGGGAGGCCTTAAAAAAAGCTCGTCCGCGCGCGTTTTGGGTAAAAAATATCCGATGCCGTAGCCTGCGGCTGCCGCGCCTGCCGTTAGGGCGATAAAATTTCGTCTATTCATAGCGTTGCCTTTTGAGCGTTGTTTGGGCGCATTTTAGGAGAGCTGTCCTCTAAAAGCTTAAGTGGCTCGGAAAAGGGAGCAAGCTTAGCTAGGAAATTTAGCCCGCTAATCACGGTCGAACCGTAGAAAAAGCGCAGAGTAGGATAGTACTGCCAAAGCTTATCGGCGTAAACGAAGTGCGAGTAGGGCGTATCGCCGATGCCGTCTCTATCGACGTCTAGGCCTTCGTATTCGTCGAAATAATTACCGCTCCACTCGTTTAGCTCGATCTTTGAGCCTGGAGTGTCGTTGATAGCCGTTTCCATGTTTCCGATAAAATCATTGCCCTTAAACACGCTTTTTTCCTGCGTCGCGTGCATTTGCAGCCCGATGACGTTGTATAAAATTTGATTGTTTTCTAGGGTATTTACGGTGCCCGGATTTAGCGGCGAGCGGTCGGAGTAGATGCCGCGCGAGTTATACAAAAAGGTATTTTCTCTGATGTTAAATCCCGATGTGTCTTTTAGCGCGATACCCACGCCAAACGCTCCGTTTGAGTTGATTATCACGTTGCGGCGCACGAGAGAATTTGTTGAAAACATAAAATACATCCCCACTGCGCCTCCGCTAAATTCGTTATCTTCTATGAGATTGTCCGCCGAATACATCGTATGCACGGCGTAGCGGTTGTCTTTGCCGTGATTTTTGCGGATGATGTTGCCGCTAGAAAACCACGCCACGATGTCGCGGCTGTTATAGACGTAGTTTCGCTCGATCAAATTTTCGTGCGAATACCACGCGCGCACGGCGTCACCGCGTCTAGGCACGTCAAAGCCCTCTTTTGATGTGATGTTGTTATCTCTTATCACGGCTTGGTTGCATTCTGATAGCTCGATACCGAAAAGCACGTCTTTAAAGCGGCTTTTTTCGACCAAAAGATTATTGCCCTTTGCACAGCTAACGCCCGCGTCTAGCTCCATCTGGCTCGTGCCGCTACCTTCGATGTTTAAATTTATAAGTTTGACGTTTTTTGCCGTTACTTTTATCACGCTTGATTTGCGGTCGCCTCGTATCACGGCGTTTTCGCCTTTGCCTATTATCGTTAGCGGCTTATCTACGATTATATTTCCCTCGTAAAGTCCGTCGTTTAGGCGCAAGATATCGCCTGGTTCCGCAGCGTTTATAGCGTCTTGTAGCGGACCGGCGAAGGCCGTCAAATTTAGCGCGCAAAAGAGCAAAAGCCTAAATTTCATTTCGCGTCTTTGAGCTCTTTTTTCTTTGAAAATACGGCTAGGATACAAAGCACGCTCATAGCCATCATCACCCAAAATCCTATGCTAGGATACGAGTGCGTCGTAAACTGCGCGACCTTACCGTCGCCAAGCACGGTCGGCATAAACGGTTTTATCTTAAACGCGCCCCACTCTTGCATATTGTGTCCGTACCAGTATAGCCAGCCCGCAAATGCGCCCATGAAAAGCAGTGGAGCGATGGTTGGAAGCACCATAAGCAGGGAGTTAAATTTGCCGTCGTAGTATAAAAAGGCTAGCATGCAAAGCGTGGAAATAAGCAGATAATAAGGTGCAATCGCGCGCTCGACGTTGCCGCCGTACTCCATCGGATACATACCGATGTAGTGGTTTATGGTGTTCATCTCGTGCACGTCGCCGCTGTATCCGTCAACGTGAAAATAAACCGGAATACCGTTTGGAAAGGCGTCTTTTGGGTAGTTTGGCGCTTCAAGCGCGACGTACCAGATAGGAAAAGAGGGTGTGCCGATCTCGGCTTTTTGCTCGATCATCTTTTCTAGGCTGCTTGCGACGTCCTTTGGCATCAGGTGGTTTTTGTACTGAAACGAGGTGTAAAGGTCGTAAATTTTATACGAATACCCGGCGAGCGGCTCGCCCGCGGCGATTTTAGCCTTGGCTCCGAAAAAGCCAAGCACCGGAATCGTAAAACAAACGGTCATCAAGACTAACGCGATAATAGTGTAAATTTGATACTTCTTCATCGTTTCTCCTTTATTAAATTTAAAAAATTTTTCGCGAAACGCTTTTTAAATTTAACGTAGGAGGCTCGGGTTACGCGCGCCGAGCCTCAAATTTAGCGTACTGATTCGGACTGCTAAGCCCGAATCAAATTTGGATTACATTCCCGCGTTTTCGTCGATCCATTTTAGATATTCGATGATATCTTTGATCTCTTGATCGCTCATGTGCTGATTAGGCATCCTGAGGTTAAAGAAATCTATCATAGATTTGACGTACTCGTCGTTGTAAAATTTGGCAGGATCTTTAATAAAGTCAAACACCCATTTCTCGCCGTTTTCGTGGCGCAAAAGAACGCCGGTCAGATCGGGGCCTGAGCTTACTTGACCGATGACGTGGCAGCCGTTACAACCGCCTTTTAGATAGGCTTCCTCGCCTTTGGCGGCAGCCGAGCTCATAGGCGTGGCGATCTCTTTAGCGAGATTGTTTTTAGCTCTTAGGCCGACGTCCGCGGTTTTAACCATATACTGCCATACTTGGTACTCCCATAGTATCGCGCCGTTTACGTCGCCTTTTTTGTAGGCTTCGTCGGCTTTTGCTTTTACTTCAGGGATTTTGCCGTACTGATCCAGCGCGTCGGTAACTAGCTCTTTTACCTTAGGATATTTTTCGTAATGCTTCTCTTTTAGATACTTAACGACGCTTTGGATAACCTCGTCGGTAGCTTTGTTTGTAGCGATTACTTTATCGTATTCGGCTTTTAGAGCTTCTGGGCTTAGGGTTTTTAGCTTGCTTACTTTGGCGGATTCGTATTTTTTGTTCGGATCTTTAACTAGCAAGTAACCCATCATCTCAAGGTGCAGCGCAGAGCAAAATTCGGTGCAGTAGTAAGGGAATACGCCCTCTTCGTCGGCTACGAAATTTACGGTCGCTGTTTTACCCGGCTCTAAAGAGGCGTGGATGTTGTAAAGATCCACGGTAAAGCCGTGTGTCTCGTCCTGGGCGCGCTCTAGGTTTGTTAGGTGGATAGTTACGTTGTCGCCTTTATTTACCTCGATGTGCTCAGGGTTGATGTGGCTTCTGATCATCGTAGCGTAGACGGTTACGTTTTTGCCGTTGCGCTCGACTCTCTCTTGTCCGGCAAGAGTTACGAACGGACTTTCTTTGCCCGTGCGAGAGTTTGTTCCCATCGTATAGGTAGTGGCCGGTTTTAGCTTGCTAGCCGCGATAGAAACTACGTCGTGAGGCTCGCCAAGAGGTATCGGCATATCGTATAAAAGCTCCATCTTTGCACCCGTGATGTCGATAAGCTGGTGGTTTTGCGGGTGAAGAGGACCTACCGGGTTAAAGCGATCGATCGAAAGTTTATCAAGAGCGATAGCGTATTTGCCTTTAGGTTTTGACGATTTTCCCTCCATAGTATCCAGGTGACCAATGTTGTAGTGGACGTTGATCCTATCTAGGACTTTTAGATTTTTATAGTCCCATTTCACGATCTGGCTATCGACGTAAAGAGAGGTATAGATGATGCCGTCTTTCTCGTCAAAAGAGTTGTGCAGAGGTCCAAGGCCAAGCTCGACTTGTCCTTGCAAGCTCTTTGCCATATCAAGCACTGGGATACCGTACGGATCGGTGCCGGCGAACTCTTTTTTATCGATCAAATTTTTGATCTTTTTAAAATCATAAACCGTCGCGTGAGTATCTAGCTTGCCGCCGATAACGATATAGCGACCGTCAGGAGTGACGTCTACGCCGTGCGGGCTCTTTGGCTCAGGGATCAAAAATAGCGCGCCGGCTTTAACCGCGGCGTCTATCGTAACTACTCTATGGCCGTTTATCTCCATGTAGTTTTTCTTATCCTGAGCTAGTTTTTCTAAAATTTGCCAGTTATAAAAGTGCAAATAGTCCGTGTCGTTTCTGCTCGCGCCCGCTTCAAACGGAGGCAATCCCTTTTCGATACCGCCCGTATACATCTCGGAGTTTATCGAGTTTGTAAACGCCCAACCAAAGCTCTCGCCCTTACCGGCGTCGCTTAGGTCCTGCCAGTACGGAGGAAGTTCGAGCGAGAAGGATGCTTTCTCGTCTATCTTGCCTTTTGGATAGTCGAATTTCCAAAACGTTACCGCGCCGCGGTATGCGCTTTCGTACTCGTCTATCGAGTGGTAGCCGTTATCTAGCGGAGCCGCGTACTGCGCCGCTTCGATGACGTACTCGCTATTTGGAGTGATGAAGCTACCGCCGTGTTCGCTTTTTACGATTGGATTAACGACGATTTGCGTAGTTTCAAAATCGTGCAAATTTATCACCGCGATACGAGGGTTAGCCTTGTCGTTGATGAAAAGATAATCGCCGACGTATTCGCCGTTTTTCTCGGTTAATGCAGGGTGGTGAGTGTCGCCCCACGAAAGTTCCTTGCCCCTAATCGCGCCGCTTTTTAGGATAGCCTTAGACTCCTCATCAAAGCCGTATCCCTGCCAAGGCTCTGGCGTAAAGACGCCGATAAATTTGTAAATCCTCATCGAAGGTACGCCGTAAACCATCACCTGTCCGCTTTGGCCTCCTGAAGAAAAGACGATGTAGTCGTCTTTTTTACCGCTTGGCTGATACGTTTTAGCAGCCGCTAGGACGTCTTTTTCCGTTAGTCCGCGCGCTTTCATGATAGCTTGTAGGTCGCTATCTGATGCACACGCACTGCTAACGGCAAACGCCATACACGTCGCCGCAACGATGCCTGAACTAAAAAATTTGTTCATTGAAAATCTCCTTTCCTAAGATTTTTTCTTGTAAATTTGGATCTCGCCGTTTATGCTAACGGCTATGACGCTATCTTCGTCGTTAAAAATTTTTATCACGGCGTCTGAGTTTTTGCCTATTTTTTCTATCTGTTTAAACTCCGCGTCGCTTCGTAAAATTTCGCCGTTTCCAAGCCCGATATAAACTTTATCTTGCACGACCAGTAGGCTTTTAACGCGCGAATTTGAGATTTTGTAAATTTGAATTTCTGTGTCCGTCAAATTTGCGTCTGCTTTGCCGCTAGTCAAATTTAAATCCGCTTTGTTTTGCACGTTTTTGGCAGCAGTTAAATTTGAGCTAGCGTTATCTTTGCCGTTTGTTTGCGTCAAATTTGCTTCGGCGTCAAATTTGAGACTAGCTATCTCGCCGCTAGCAAGTCCGAAAATCACGCCCGAGTTTATCTCCGCCGAGCTCAACGCTACGGATTTTAACTTGCCTATATTTTTTGCTTGCATCGTGCTTAAATTTACGGTAAAAATCGATCTATCCCAGCTAGTTATCAGCGCGACGCCGTTTAAAATTTGACAGGTTGCGATACGGTAGACGCCGTCAAGATTCGTGCGCATCAGTTTTTTTGACGCAAGATCGTAAGAGATAAAGGCATTTTTGCCGGCGACCGCGTAAATTTTGCCGTTTGCGACGCGAAGGTGCGTTACCTGCGCATCAAGGTTTAAATTTGAAAGATTTAGCGCGCTAGCATAAGAGCTAAAATCATCGCTAAATTTAGCTATTTCCCCGCCTGAAAATCCTGCATATAAATTTGCGCCCTCAAAGGCTAGCGAGGTTATATCGTTTGTTTTAAAGTCAAATTTGTTAATGGGTTTTAAGTCTTTTTGATTAAGTATTTTTAGCGAGTTTTTGGTATCGTAGACGGCTAGGGTTTTGTTCTGCTCGCTATATGTGCAGCTTTTTACGTCGATGCTAGCCGTAGTGCTAACGTCGCTTGCGAAGGAGAAAATAAATAGAGCGCATACGAGCGCTATAATCTTCATGGATGACTTCCGAGTTTTAAATTTCCGCTAAAGAAACTATACAACCGGAAGGCTTAAAGTATATTGATTTAAATCAATATCAGTAATAATTGAGCATAAAAAAATATCTTTGTGTTATAACGTAACACTCATAACAACTAAATAATAAAGCTGTTATTATTTCAGATTTTCCAGCGTTTTTTTGATGTTTTGCGCCGTCAAATTTGATATTTCGGCGACGAATTTATCATTTTTGTCCAGCACGTATAGCGAGGAGCTATGAGCGACTGAGTACTCTATCGCGGATTTTTCGAGCAGCACCTTTTGATACTTCACGCCGTAGCTTTTGGCAACCTTAGGTAGATTGTCTAATACTATACCGTAAGAATTCGGATAAAAATACTTCGCATACTCGTCGACGTTTTTAGCCTCGTCGCGCTCCGGATCGAGAGTGACGAAAATCACGACGATGTCATCTCGTTTAAGCTCGTTTAAAACGCCAGAAAGGATACCCAGAGTCGCAGGGCAGACATCGGGGCAGGTGGTGTAGCCAAAGTAAATAACCTTATTTTTGCCCTCAAAGCTCTTTAGGCTCACCGCGCCGTTTGCGCCTTGGCCTATAAAATCGTATTTGTTTGAGTAGAGTGCGAGATAACCTGCGCCAAGAACCGTTAAAAACAGTATAACTACGATAAGAAGCTTTTTCATCATCCGCCCTTTCTAGTGAAATTTGCGTCTATTGATGCAAGTCGAAATCTATATAAAGTCCGCTCTTTTTGCCGTTTTCAAGCACCTCGAAACGGTACCTCATGATGTTTATCAGGCACGCGCTTAGCACGATGTTTGAGACGTAGGCGTTGTCGCGTTTTTCGACTTCGGCCTTGATGACGCCCATGTCCATATTTACGCCGTGGATCTCAAGGCTCGGGTTTTTGAATCCTTCTAGCCCCTCGATACGCACGATCGTCGGCTGCATCGTGTAAACGGGCTTTGGTGAGAGGCTAAATTTGACCGTCTTGCCGCGAAACTCCACGCCGCATGAGTGCTCGGCGTTCATATCGCAAGGAAGCGGGGTTAAATTTGCCCCCACGTCCTCTGCGCTCAAAAAGTCCTCTTGCGCTTGCGGTTTAAAAAACAGGTACGCCGAGGTACCTAAAACGCCGACTAGAAGGACTAAAATAGTGAGAAATTTTTTCATTAATGCTTGTGGTGTCCGCCGTGATCGTGTCCGTGTTCGCCGTCTTTTTTAGCTACGACCGGCTTTGCGACGATGTCTTTTAGCTCTAGTTTTTGTCCGTTGTCAAACTCTAGCGTAGCATCTAGTTTGTCGCCCTCTTTGATCGGAGCTTTGATATCCATTAGCATTACGTGCAGCCCGCCAGGCTTTAGGCTCACGGTACTTTCCGGCGCTACCTCGATACTATCTATTTGCACCATTTTTTTCATGCCGTCTACTTCTTTGTGTGTATGCAGCTCGCCTGTGGCAGCCGCTGGAGAGCTAGCGCCGACCAGTTTTACCGGTTTATCCGTGTTGTTTTTGATATCGAAAAACAGAGCCGTATTTTTTGTGCCAGGAGGTGTAGCCTTGGCGTAGATATCAACGATCTCGATATCTGCGGCGTTTGCAAAGCCCAAAGAGGCGACTACTAGAGATAAAGCTAAAAATTTGCTTTTCATTTTTTGCGTCCTTTACGTATAATTTTGATATTCGCTATTGTAACACAAAATAAAAGCTTTTTAAAATTTTTAAGAGAAAATGTAATATAATTCTGGCCTTTATTACGAAAATACTCAACGTTAGGAAAATTTTGAAAAAACTACTCGGCTTATTTATTTTTTATGCTTTTTTTTCTCAAATTTTAGTCGCCGAGGCTTTAGCGGACGCAAATTTGACGGGCGCTAAATACTGGCTGGAAAAGCTAGGCACAGCCGACGTCAGATATGGCTACTATGAGGCTAAAACCAAAATCATCGTCGTAAATAAAGCGCAAAAAACCTTGCAAAGCTTCGAGTACGCGGGCGGCGCGCTGGAGGAAATTTTTTCGCAAAGCGTGATAACGGGCAAAAGCGGGGATAAATTTAAAGAAGGCGACCTAAAAACGCCGGTCGGAGTTTACGACGTCACGGACAAATTTACGCCGCCAGATCCATTTTACGGGCCGCTTGCTATGTCGCTATCATACCCGAATGCCCACGACAAAGCCGCTCAAAAAACGGGCGGAGGCATCTGGATACACGGCCTGCCGATGAAAGGCAAACGCGAGGATGAAGTAAAAACGCGTGGCTGCGTGGCGTTTAATAACGACGCGCTGGTGAAATTTGGCCAATTAATCGGCAGCGAGGGCGTCGTGATAATCAGCGAAAGCCAAAAGGTGGACGCTAGCAAAGACGACGTAGCGCGCGTACTTGCGCATCTGCACGAGTGGCTGCAGGCGTGGCGAGATAACGAAACTAAAATTTACCTCGGCTTTTACGCGGACGAATTTGTAAAAATAGACGGCAAAAACGCGCTAACGAGAGCCAAATTTGCCGAAAATAAAAAGAGAATTTTTGCGCTAAACGAAAAAAAGAGCATAAAAGCTTCAAATTTTAGCGTGACGCCGTACCCAAACGTCAAAGGGCAAAATCTTTTTAGAGTGGTTTTTGACGAGGATTACGCATCGCCGAGTCACGAATTTAAGGGACAAAAAGAGCTCTACGTGCGGCTTGATAAAGATAAATTTAAAATCTTAACGGAGAAATAAATGCAAGAAAAAAGCGAAATTGTAAAAAATCAAATCGAGGAAATTTTAAAGGCTAGGGGCGAGTTTTTCGCCGAGCTAGACCGCCAGGTACCAAAGGTCGCGGGCACGGACGTGTTTGATTTCGCGGCGGTTAAAGAGGCCGATCTAAAGGCTCTCTACGCCAAATTTTACTCTTACGATTATAGTATTAGAAAGCTGCTTCCTAACGTTTATGAGGCGTTTGGCGTAAAATTCAATGTCTGAACTCGTTTTAAACAGATCCGCCTACATCCATAATCTAACTAAAATTTGCGCCAAAGCCGGCGGCAAAGATCGCGTGATTTTGGTGCTAAAAGACAATGCCTACGGACACGGAGCGGCGCTTGTGGGGCGTGAGGCGGCGAGCTACGGCATTAAATTTTGCGCGGTCAAAAACGAAGCCGAGGCGCGCGAGTTGGAGCCCTTTTTCGAGCATATTCTCATCCTTTCGTATATCCCCAACGGCGGCGAGAGCGAGCGATTTATCTACGCCATAAACGACATTTCGCTGATTGCTAAATTTAAAAAAGGCGCGCGCGTACATATCGCCGTCGATACGCTCATGCACCGAAACGGCGTGGCGATAGATGAGGTACGGGCGACGTGCGAGGCGGCTTTGTCGCACGGACTGCAAATTTGCGGCGCATTTACGCATTTTAGAAGTGCTGAAGAGCTTAGTAGCGATTATTTCGTGCAGAGGCAAAATTTTGACGCGGCAAAAGCCGTAGTGCGCGAAATTTGTGGCGAGGATTTGGTCTTTCACTCGCACAACTCAGCTGCAACAGAGCGCTTTGGCGAGCTAGCGGACGAGTGCGTGCGCGTGGGTATCGCAGCCTACGGATACGCGCAGTTTGACGAGAGTTTGGAGCTAAAGCGCGTGGCGTCGCTCTGGGCGCATAAGGTTAGCGGCAGAGTGCTAAAAAAGGGGCAATGCGCGGGCTACGGCGCTAAATTTTGCGCGAGCGAGGATATGAAAATCGCCGTTTACGACCTAGGCTACGGCGACGGGCTACTGCGCTATACGGGTGAGGGCGAGCTAAAGACGGCGGGCGGACAGCGACTGCTTGGCAAAATGTCGATGGATAGCTTTTGCTGCGAAGACGTCGGCGATAAAATTTGCGTATTTGACGATGCGCGCGTTTGGGCGGATTTTTTCGGCACGATAAGTTATGATGTTTTTACCAAGCTTTCGCCTAGCATAAACCGCAGATGGGGTTAAATTAATAACCTAACAAAACTAATATACGCTAAATTTTGATTTTATCGCTTTTGGCGACGGCATATCAGACGCCAAAATACCCTTTTAATCGGTTAGCTTGATTTAGTCGTATCGTAAGTCGTAATTATTGCGGTATGTGCGAGAGGTCTGCAATTTTAGTCCTAGAGTAAAATATTAAATTTGATAAAAAGTGTCGCAAAGTTTAAATTTAAAGTTTTAAAAGATTGATTAAATTTACTTCAAAATATCCCGAAGTGCGGTTTTTAGATCGCTAAATTTAAAGCTAAATCCGCTTTTTATCAAGGCTTTGGGATAGACTTTCGCGCCTTCAAGCAGCACGACGGAGCCCTCGCCAAACATCAAATTTAACGCAAATTTAGGCACTTTAAAAAAAGTCGGTCGCGCCAAAACCTCGCCTAAAATTTGAGTAAATTCTCCGTTTGTGCTAGGATGCGGCGAAACGAGATTAAAAACGCCGCTTTGACGGTTTTGCAAGGTAAATTTAAATGCCTCTAGCAAATCAGCGACGCAAATCCAGCAAAACGCCTGCTCGCCGCTACCGATCTTGCCGCCAAGACCGAGCCTGAATGCCGGCAGCATTTTAGCCAGTGCGCCGCCTCGCCCCAGCACCACGCCTAGGCGAAATATCGCCGTTTGCGTTCGCGCCTTAGCGGCCTGGCTCTCCCACTCGCATGCTAGCTCGCCCAAAAATCCGCGGTCAAATTTGACCGAGCTCTCGTCGTGACCAATGCCGCTTTCGTAGATGCCGATAGCCGAAGCGCTGATGAAAAAGGGCGGATTTTCTAGCTCGTTTATCGCGCCTACCAGCGTGCGCGTCGTCCCTATCCTGCTTGCGCGAAGACGCTTTTTATAGTCCTCGCTCCACCTTGCGGCGATAGAAG
>CAURRL010000013.1:0-13485 GCA_963526895.1 uncultured Campylobacter sp.
ATTATACAGCGTTTATCGCGCCTAGCAGAGCACACAGGAGGCTGTATATATCGGCCTTTAGCCCAAGCGCATGAAGGATGTCTCTAAACTCCTTTAGCGCCATAAATCTATCGAAATTTGTAGCATCCGCCGCGAGCAAAACAGCGAGGCTTTGCTCGTCTGCGAGAATTTGTGTTTTGGGATCCAAAAAGAGCTTAAGAGCGCCCCAAATTTCGCTTAAAAATTTATCCGTATCCACCGCTTCGCCTTTGATAAAATTTGCGTCCGCAAGGTCGCTTTCGGGGCGAAATTTAGCATAAATTAAATTTAAACAAGCTTGGGCGGGTTATTTTCGTGATAAATTTAAAGCAGTCTGCGTAAAAAGCAAATTTGACGGCAAAATCGCGTCAAATTTACATAGCGGCTCGCGGCTGGATAATATTTTGTTCAAATTTTTGCTCGGTGTCTTCGCTCATGATGTGAAGCACTTTGCTGCGTTTGATCTTCGCGTCGTTTTTAAATATCGCGCGCACTTTGTCCATGCCTGCATAAAAGTCGCGCATAAGTACGACGCAGATGTATTTGCCAAAAAACGTCGGCTTTATAACGCCGTTTTCCTCATAGATCGCATTTACTAGCTTTAGCAAGCTAAGCTCGACACATAGGTCCTTGTTGATGTTCGCATCGTTTTGTTCGTTGTAGGCTTTAATATCCACGGCGCCGTCAAAAAGCCTTGTTAAAAACGTATATTTTAGCCTCTCTTTTTTGCTAAATGCGCATTTTGCGATGACTGGGCTTTGTCTATCTTTGACCCTTCTGCCGTAGTCAAGTAGGTTAAAGGCGTTTATAACTAGCTCGCCGTCAAGAAAGCTAAACGCACCGCTGCCAACGCCAACGTACTCTAAATTTGAGACCACGTATTCGTCGCGAAGGTCGGCGCTTTTTTCATTTGAAAACGCCCAAGCGTTGCTTTGTCTGTAGCCGCTTTTAGCAAATTCGCTCACGATGATCTCGTAAAATTCGCGCTCGTTATCGACGTTTGAGACGCCCAGCGAGCGAGCGATGTTCTCTCTCGTTAACTCCGATTTCATGAGCGGATAGAAGGTGATCTGCTGCGGAGAGATCGATTTTGCGACGTTTATGTCGTTTATGAGCTGCTCTTTTGTTTGATTTGGCAGGTTAAAGATGAGATCAAGACTGATGACCGGGATCTTGCCCAGAGCCTTCTCGAGCTTTCTTTTCGTCTCTTCAGCTGAGCCAAATTTCTCATATCTGCCGACTCTTTTTAGCGTCTCGTTATCAAAGCTTTGCACACCTACGCTTAAGCGGTCGATAAGCCCGTCAAAACGGCTAAGGCTTTCTGGCGAGATGTGGTTTGGATCGCTCTCGGCCGATATATCTTCGATGCTAAAGAGATCCTTTGCGAGTTTTAACGTCTTTTCAAGCTCGGGTTCGTTAATCAGCGTCGTACCGCCGCCGACGTAAAGCGAGCTAAAATCAAAGCCGGCCTCCTTAACCTGCCTCATCTCCTCGCGTAAATTTTCAAAGTAAATTTTTGCAAGCTCCTGCTCGTAGTGGTACTTGTGAAACGAGCAGTACGGGCAAAACGTGTGACAAAAGGGCACGTGCGCGTAGAGCATGTATTTTTTGTCTTTTTTTGGAGTTTTAGTGTAAGTTGTGGTCAAAATGTCTATGTTAAATTCGTTGTATAGTGATTTTTGAATAGAATTATGAGCGTAATTTACTGCAAATTTTTCTATAATATTCTTAAATCCCACAATTAATTCCTCTTTTTAATTTTTATCGCGTATTTTACTTAGGTTTTGCTTAAAATAAAATTTTAAGGGCCTAGTCTAACCTATTTAAATAAATTTAACGTAAATTTCAGTGTATAAATTTACGGTTGCGCTTATATATCTTTTTTATAGACTGCGTTAAATTTTATCCCGAAGCAGCTTCTAAAATAAAATTTATCCAACGCAGTTTGAGCGATCTTGAGCGGTCGTGCAACTTTAAACGAAGCTGTTGTTTTAAATTTCGGCACTACATGGCCTAAAAACAACTACGTAAAGATAAATTTCAAGAATTCTTACATTTAGGCCAAATTTAGCCAAGCGTCAAATTTGACCTAAAACCAAATTAAGCAAGCGCTTTAACGATGTCTTTCCAGCCCAAATTCTCGGCTAAATCAGCCGCAGTTTTACCGCTTTTCGTGCGCACATTTTTGTCCGTACCGTTTGCCAGCAGCACGTTTACGAGCGCTAGATTGCCCGCGAGCGCCTCGTGGTGCAGCTGCGTAAATCCGAGCTCATCGACGTCCGTGAGGATACTTGGATTCTCTTTGACGTATTGCTCAAATTTCTCGCGTACATTTTTACACATCGGGTGCTCGGTCAAATTTTCCGGGTGTTCTTTTTGCTCGTAAACGACTAAAATATCGTTAAAATCGCCAAAATCAAGCCCCCACGCTTTATCGTGCTCTTTTAGCTCGCCCTTTTGCATACGTGAGCGCATCGCCTGCACGCTAAAGCCGCCGTACGCGCGTCCTGCCACGGCGAACATCCAGTCGCTCATCTCGTCTATCTTTGCGTTCACGCGGTCGCCGTTTTTTACGTTTTGTACGGCGTCAGGCTCGTTTACGAGCGTGCCCGAGATGGTCTCGCCGTCAAAATCCACATCGTTTATCCACATGTGCTCGCCCACTTCCTCGCCGTCCGCGACGTCTAAGAAGCAAATTTTAACCATCGCAAAATCAAGCCCCGGCACGACCCTGTGGCGCTCCCAGTAAAGCTCACGCCAAAAATACCTAAAACTCTCGCGAGCTTGCTCAAATGCGCGCTGCATGTAGTCCTCTTCGTTACTTGCGAAATAAATCGGCATTTGCTCGCCAAGATCGACTTGTTTGCCGAAAATTTTCTTAAAAAAGCCCATTTTTTATCCTTACTTTTTAAATTTAGATGAATCAAATTTGAATACAAAAAGATAGGGCGAAATTTGATCCATAAATCCGTCAAATTTTGAATACAAAAATTAAGCGACTGTTTCGCAAAATTAGGCGAGGCGATTTAAATTTTTGCGACGGGAGTTACCGAGTGGGTAATGACCGAGCGAAAATTTAAATCAACGACGCATAATGAAGCGAAAATGGCTACTATTTTAAGTTTTTAAAACTAATCGGCAACTCCAAATTTAACCCCTTCACAAGCCTAATACACTCTTGCAGATCATCGATACTTTTGCCGCTTACGCGCACCTCTTCGCCGCGGATCACCGCTGTTACTTTTAGCTTTGCGTCCTTGATCGCTTTGGTGATTTTTTTTGCGTTTTCGCTATCTAGGGTGTCGTTTAGCTTTAGCGTCGCTTTTAAATTTGCGCCACTTGCACTCTCGCGTTTGCATTCAGTCACGGCCACGGGCGGGATGTTTCGCTTGATGAGCTTTGAGATCACGATGTCTTTTAGCGCGTCGATTTTGTTGTCGCTAGAGCTTAAAAGCGTGATGATTTTTTCCTTTTCGTTTAGCTCCACTTCGGCCGCAAGCCCCTTAAAATCATATCTCGCCGCGATCTCTTTTTTCGCCGTCTCAAGCGCATTTTTGACCTCCATCATATCGACCGCCGCGCTTATATCAAAACTATGCTCAGTTGCCATTTTTATCCTTTCAAAAATTCTTTTATATTTTCCGCAATCATCGCTACGAGCCGCTCTCTAGCCTCAAAGCTCGCCCACGCTACGTGCGGCGTGAGTATCAAATTTTCCTTATTTTTGATACGAAGCAGCGGATGATCCGCGCGCATAGGCTCGGTCTCCAGCACATCCGAGGCAAATCGCAAATTTCGCCCGTCTATCGCGCGAGCTACGGCGCTCTCGTCCACTATACCGCCACGACCGAAGTTCATCAGTATGGTGCCCTCTTTCATCAAATTTAGCTCCCGCTCGCCGATCAAATTTAGCGTTTTTTCGTTTAGCGGAGCGTGGATGCTCACGATGTCGCAGCCGCTTAGAAGCTCGTTTAAATTTAGTCTTTTAAACTCGGCGTTTGCGTTTGCGCCGCTAGTTGAGTAGTAGCTCACTCTCGTGCCAAATGCCGCTGCTATGCGCGCCACGTCCCTGCCAATCTCGCCAAGCCCAATGACGCCAAAGCTCTTGCCTGCGATCTCGCCGATACTGCGGTCTAAATTCGTAAAAATTTCGCTCTTTGCCCACTCGCCGCTTTGCGCGTAGTTATCGTAAAATTTGATGCGATTCGTCAGCGTAAAAAGACAAGCAAACGTATGCTGCACGACGCTAGCGGTGGAGTAGCCCGCGACGTTTTTTACAGCGATGCCTTTTGCCGCGGCGTGCGCGAGATCGACGTTGTTCATGCCGGTTGCACTTATGCAGATTAGCTTTAAATTTGACGCATCCATCACGGCTTTGTCGATGACGACCTTGTTCGTGATGACGACATCTGCGCCCTTTAGCCGCTCTATGCGCTCGGCCGCGGCGGTAGTCTCAAAGCTAACAAACTCGCCAAACTGCCTAAAAACGTCCAAATTTACGTCGCTTCCAAGCGTCGCGGCATCAAGGCAGACTATTTTCATTTTGCGTCCTTATTTGATAAAGTGCCCCACGAATTTGGAGTAGTTATCTAAAATTTCGCCTCCCCTGCGATATCCCAGCGCGCACGCCTCGTAGGCGAAAAACACGCCCGCTTGGTAGCTGTTGTTGGCGGCGTCTTTGTTAAATTCGTAAAATTCCTGATAGATCGCGCGGTTTTGTCCGTAGTCGCCGCCGTTTTGCGAGCTAATGCTACCGTCAGCCTCAATCACGCTCACGTTTGCGCCCTCTCGGCCAAAAACAGGCTTTTTCACGCACTTTTTGCCCGCGATCGGCTTGTCGCTAGCTTGCAATAAAAGCGGGTGATTCGGATATAGATCCCAAAGAATTTTTAATATGCCTTTGCTTTGGAAAAGCAGCGTGTATGCAGGATTTAGGATGATGGCTTTTTGATTTTGGACGATATTTTTTAGGATGATGGCTAGCTCGCCTTCCTCTACGGCTATGTCCTCCCACGGTACGAGCTTGAACCAGTACTCGTAGTTTTCGCCGTCAAAAAACACGCCCTCCTCGTCGTTAAATACGACCTCATCGACGTAGGCAAACGCCGTGTGAAAGCCCGCTTCCTCGGCGATGTACTGCAGTAGCTTCACGGTCTGCTCGTCCTCGCTGCTGCCCGCAACCGAGCTAAATAAAATTTTCCAGCCCTCGTAGTGCTCGTTAAAGCTCTCGGTCTCCTCATCTAGCGTCACTAGGCGCCTAAAATTTTGCTTTAGCGCGTCATAAAGGTCGTTAAACTGCGCGCTCTCGTCCATGCGGTTAAACTTAAGCGCCGCCCACTGGATGATCGCCGTCTCAAACACGGCAGTCGGCGTGTCGGCGTTAAATTCGATGAGTTTTATCGGCTTGCCGTCTAGACCGCCTGCAAGGTCAAATCTACCGTAGAGATGCCAGTGTACGTCGTTTTCCCAGCTTTCGCGCACGAGATCTACGAGGTTAAATGGGATGCCGACCTCGTGATAGAGGTTGTTGTCGATGACGTGTTGGGCGGCTGCGACGAACATATCGTATAGCTCGTTTGCGGCGTTATAATACGCCTCGGCCTGTGCCTCGCTAACCTCGACTAGCTCGTCTGCTACGTAGTCGCTGCCGTCCGGATCGGTGTGCCAGGTAAAGCCGATCTCGCCTAAAAATTCGCTATTTAGCGGTTCGATTTTTTTTAAATTTATCATTTTCAGCCTCCAAAACTTGAGCTCGAGCTTGATTTTGAGCTTGAGCTACTAGATCCGCCGAAAAAGCCACTCTTTCCGCCGCTTGATTTACCCGCCGAGCTCGTGGCTTTGGCTTTGTTAAAGCTATCTACGCTCCTTGAATACGCGCTTGGGTTTTTATACGCGCTTTGGCGCTGCGACTGATAGCCCGGATTGTTAAAGAGCTTGTTGCCTATCCAGCTACCGATGATCGCGCCTGCAGCCGAGGCTAGAAGCGTCTCGCCAAGGCTCATACCGCCGCTTGAAAGTTGCGCGTTTTGAGCATTCGGATTGGTTAAATTTGACATTCCGGCGTCGATTTTAGCGTTTTCCTCGGCGATTAGCTTATCCATCTCCTCTTTGCTTAGCACGCGCTCGGTGCCGTTGATGTCCTTTAGCACGACGCGCGTTTCGCTACTTGGGTACTCCTCTAGGACTTTATATTTGCCAGGCGCGGTTTCCTCGATGATGACGAATGCTCCCGTTTTTTGCGCCACTTCGTTTAGCGCGCTACTTTCACCGCCGTTATCGCTGCTACCGCAGCCGGCTAGCCCGGCCGCTACCACCGCGCCAAAGCCGCCCACGGCAGCGTAGCTGGCTACTTTTTTGATATGCTTAAAAACTCTCATTTTTTATCTAGCTCCTTTAAAATTTTCTTGCTTTTGACCATTATCACGCCTTTTTTAAATTTGATAAATTTTGATTTTCCGATGTTTTTTATGATTTTATTTTGCGTTTTTTTGAGGCTCTTACCGCTTAAATTTTGCGATTTTAAAAATTCGGCCAGGCTCGTCCATTTGCCCTCATTTTCAGGCTTACTCTCGACGAATTCTACGTCGATCGGAGCCACGTACTCGCCGTTTTGGCGAGCTAGCAGCGGACGCTCGAGCATACTTAAAAACCCTCTTAGCTTCTCGTCTCTTTCGCGGTAAATTTGAGCTATTTCCGTTTTATTATTTAGCAAAATTTGCTCTTTTTCGCGAAAAAGCCTATCTTTATCGGCTTGCAAATTTTGATTTTGTTCTTTTAGTTCGCCAATTTGCGAGAGTAGAAATTCGTTCACGTCAAATTCGCCCGCTTTCGCAGCTTTTTTTGACTCCGAGCTTTTAGCGGATTTTGAAGTTTTAGGCGCTGATTTGGGTGCGGTTTGGGGCTCGTAGCCGTCCAAAACCACGTATTTTACGCCGTCTTTTTCAAAGGTTTTTAGCGTTCCGCGACGAATGCGGTTGTAGACGGCTTCCTTGGTTACGCCTAAGATTTCCGCGGCCTCGCTCACGGGCACTTTGGACATATTTTTCCTTTGATCGTTAAATTTGGCGTAGATTATGGCAAATTTTGGCTTTGATGCGAGTTAAACGGGTGTTTGAAAAAAGAAAAGGCCGCCGAAGCGACCCTTTTGGTTAGAGCTTTGACTCGTAGCGTCTAAGCATATATAGACGTTTAAGCATTTTCTTGCGAGCCGCAATTTTTTGTTTTTTGCGGATCTCGGTCATAGGCTCGAAAAAGCGTCTTGCGCGAACTTCAGTCACCACAAGGTTTCTGTCGGTTTGCTTTTTGAACTTTCTGTAAGCTTCGTCAAAAGACTCGTTAGGATGTACCTTAATACCAGGCAACGTCCTCACCACCTTTCAATTAAAATAGAGGGCGATTATAGCAGAAATTTAGTAAATTTGAGAATTTATAAAAAATTAATCGCATTAAAACTATAATCTATCAAAAATTATCACTACTTTGTAATCAGGACGAATTATGACGAAAGAAGAGTATAAAAATTATTTCAAATTTGCTAGCAAACGCTATATCGCCTACATCCTGATCACCTGTACCGCGCTACTTTTACCTTTTATATCTATCGGCGGAAATCAATTTTTTCTTTTAAGCTTCGAGCGTAGCGAACTGCATCTGTTTTTTGCTAAATTTAACGTCCAAGAGCTGTTTTTGATGCCTTTCGTGCTAATTATTTTTTTTATTTTTATATTTTTTATGACGAATTTAGGCGGCCGAGTCTGGTGCGGCTGGAGCTGTCCGCAGACGATATTTCGCGTGATTTACCGCGACCTCATACAAACTAAAATTTTAAAGATCCGCAAGAGCGTTTCAAACAAACAAACGCAGGCCGAAAGCGGCGTCAAAAATGCGCTAGCAATCGCGATCTGGAGCGTTTTAGCTTTTGTCGCGGCGGCGAATTTTCTCTGGTTTTTCGTCCCGCCGCAGGATTTTTTGGCTCAAATTTTAAATCCTGCCGAACATAAAATTTTACTCGGGGCTTGGATCGTTATCGCGGCTTTTTTGATATTTGACGTAGCATTTTTGGGCGAAAATTTTTGCATTTACGTCTGTCCGTACGCTAGAGTGCAGTCCGTGATGATAGATAACGACAGCATGCAGGTCATTTACGACGAGGCGCGGGGCGGTAAAATTTTTGAGGGACAAACCAAACTGTGGAAAAAGCCTCCTGAGCCGCAAAACGAGTGCACCGGCTGCGAAGCCTGCGTGAAAATTTGCCCGACGCACATCGACATCAGAAAAGGCATGCAACTAGAGTGCATAAACTGCCTAGAGTGCGTAGATGCCTGCACGAAAACGATGTCGGGGCTAAATTTGCCTAGTCTAATTAGCTGGACGAGCTCAAATTCGCTAAAAACCAAGCAAAAGGTGCGGTATTTGCGCTTTAAAACCGTCGGCTACTGCGCCGCCATCGCTATCGCCGCGACCGCGCTAGCGATAATGAGCGCCAAAAAAGAGAGCATGCTGCTAAACATCAACCGCACGAGCGAGCTATATAAGGTAAATAAAGACGGCCAGATCGAAAACGCTTACGTGTTTTTGTTTGAAAATACCGACGCGCACGCGCACGAGTTTTATTTTGACGTTAGCGCGGACGGAGCTAAAGTGCCGATAAAAATCGAGCGCCCAAAGACTCAATTTTCGTTAAAAGCAGGCGAAAAAAAGAGAATCGTAGTCGTGCTAAGCGCGCCTAAATCGGCATTTGCCGGCACAAACGAACAAACAACAAAGATAGAAATCTCCGCCTACGCAATGGACAATAAAGAAAAGATAAATGTTAAGAGACGGACGATTTTTGCCCATCCAAGTGAGTAAAAAATTATTTTTTTATAGTATAATCATACTTTAAGATTTTTTAAAATTTGGGGCTATAAAAATGGATACGAAACCGACAAAACGAAGCGCCGTGAGAAAAGAAAAATTTATCCAAGCCGGACTTGAAATTTTCCTCGAAAACGGCTACGAAAACACGAGTTTAACGGATATCATCAAAAAAAGCGGCGGGTCGCTAGCGAGCATCTACAAATTTTTTGAAAATAAAGAAGGACTTTTTCGCGCTATCGTAGAGCGCGGATTTGACGACTTTAGGACGCAAATAGATGAGAAAATAGATCTAAATTTGCCGCATAAGCTGGATGATTTTTTAACCAAATTTGCGATGATATTTTTCGACATCATCTGTGAAAAGAAAACCACGCTAATCTCAAGAGTTATGATGAGCGAGGGCGCGAAAAACGACGGCCTTTTAGGTAAAGAGTTTTTGGATCAAATTTTAAGCAAAATCGATAAAATTTTAATCGATTTTTTCGAGCGCGAAGACATAAGAGTCCAACTAAATCCATGTATCTCTCCTTACGTCGCAGCCAAGGCGTTTGCCGCAGTCGTTAGAGAGCCTTATCATTATAATGCTATTTTGCTAAACGAGGACATAACGCTAAGCGCAGAAGAGCGCGAAGAGCACGTAAAAACGCGCATAGATATGTTTTTGCACGGCGTAAAAAAACGCTAAATTCGCCCCTCAAAAATTTGACTTTTCATTTAAATAAGAGTAAAATAGCCAATTTTATTTGTAACAAATACTACAAGTTAAATTTCGTATAAAATCTAAGAAATAAAGGCAAATTTATGAGAAATTTTAAAAATATCTCTGTTTTGTTATTGGCGTCGCTGCTTTTTACGGCATGCTTTGATAGTAACGATAAAAAAAGCGCGGCCGGGCAACAACGGCAAATGCCGCCGTCAAAGGTCGATATATTCGTAGCTAAAAAATCAGACGTGCCGATCAGCTTTGACTACACCGCGACCCTAACGAGCCAACAAGACGTAATCGTATATCCAAAAGTAAGCGGCACGATAACCAAGCAATTTTTTAAACCCGGCGACAACGTAAAAGCAGGCGACAAGCTGTTTTTGATAGATTCCGAAAAATACCAAGCCAGCTACGACGCGCTTGAGGCCGCTATCGGCGTAGCAAACGCAAATTTAAAAAACGCTCAAACCGAATTTAACAGAATTTCAAATTTATACAAGAAAAACGCCGTTTCGCAAAAAGAGTACGACGCGGCAGTCTCGGCGCTCGAGATCGCAAACGCAAATTTACTAAGCGCTAGAGCAAACGCCAAAAACGCCAAGATCGACCTGGGCTACACAAGCATAATCGCGCCTTTTGACGGCGTTTTAGGCGACAATCTAGTAGACGTGGGCTCGCTAGTCGTAGCAAACACGACCCAGCTCGTGCGCCTAACCAAAATCAATCCGATCGAGGCCCACTTCCACATCTCCGACGTAGATAATCTAAACCGCGTCAAAATGCAAGAAAGCGGCCTCTGGGCGCAAATAAACTCGGACGCCGTGCTTAAAGTCGGCCCGGGAGAATTTAACGGCAAGGTAAATTTTATCGATAACGTCGTAAATACTAACATGGGCACCGTTTTAGCCAAGGCTGAATTTAACAACGACGAGGGCAAGCTGCTACCTGGCATGTTCGGCCACGTGACGATGGGCGGATTTTACCAAAAAGACGGTTTTAAAATCCCTCAAGTAGCGCTCCAGCAAACAGACGTCAAGACCTACGTGCTAGTCGTAGAGGATGGTAAAGTAGCCTCCAAGGACGTAAAAATCACCTACCAAACCAAAGACGCCGCAGTCGTTAGCGAGGGGCTAAACGAAAATGATAAAATCATAATGAACAACTTTCTAAAAATCGGCGTAGGCGCACCCGTCGAGATAGACAAGGACCTAACCGCAAGCTTTGGTAAAGGCGAAAATTTAGAGCCTAAAAACGAGCAAGAAAAGGCTAAGTAATGTTTTCTAAATTTTTCATAAATCGCCCGATATTTGCCACCGTCGTATCTATCATCATAGTTATCGCGGGCGCAATGGCGATAAAGGGGCTTCCTATCGAGGAGTATCCTAAGCTAACTCCGCCTCAAATTTCCGTTAGCGCCGTCTACACCGGCGCCGACGCTCAGACCATCTCCGACTCAGTAGCCAGTGCGATCGAGGATCAGATAAACGGCGTAGAAAACATGCTCTATATGCAAAGCACTTCAAGCTCGAGCGGCTCGCTAAATATCAACGTTTATTTTAAAATCGGCACCTCAGCCAAACAAGCCACGATCGACGTAAACAACCGCGTCCAAGCCGCGCTCTCAAGGCTACCTCAAGAGGTGCAAAACATGGGCGTGACCGTGCGCGAACGCAGCGGCTCAATCCTAGAAGTAGTCGGCTTTACGAGCTCAAACATGGACCTAGTAGAGCTATATAACTACGTAAATTTAAACATAGCAGATGAGGTTAAAAGGGTTAACGGCGTGGGCGACACGGCGCTAATAGGCAGCAAAGAGTACTCGATGAGAATTTGGCTAAAACCGGACAAACTAGCCTACTACAAACTAACTCCTAGCGACGTCATCTCTCAGGTAAAAATCCAAAACAGTCAATACGCCGCCGGCAAAATAGGCGAGCAGCCCTCAGACGGGGATAATCCTTACGTTTATTCCGTTCGCTCAGACGGCCGTCTCAAAAATGCCGCGCAGTTTGGCGATATAGTAATCAAAAGCGCCGACGGAGCAGTGCTAAAGCTAAAAGACGTAGCGACAGTGGAGCTAGGAGCGGCTAGCTACGCATCTGACTCGATGCTAAACGGCCAAGACGCCATCCCGCTTTTAATCTTTATGCAAAACGACGCTAACGCCTTAGCCACCGCGCAAGCGGTAAACGCAAAGCTTGACGAGCTAAGTAAAAATTTCCCAGCGGGCTTTAAACACACGATCGCATATAACCCGACCGAATTTATCGAAGTGTCTATCCAAGAGGTTATAAAAACTTTCATCGAGGCGATGATCCTAGTTATCATCGTTATGTATATGTTTTTAAAGAGCTTCCGCGCCACTATCATCCCGATACTAGCCGTTCCCGTGTCTATCATCGGCACGTTTGGCGGACTATACGCGATGGGATTTAGTATAAATTTGATTACGCTTTTTGCGCTCATACTTGCCATCGGTATCGTCGTGGACGACGCCATCATAGTTATCGAAAACGTGGAGAGAATTTTACACGAGGATAAAAACATCACCGTCAAAGAAGCGACATATAAAGCGATGGAGGAGGTGCAAACGCCAGTCATTTCGATCGTACTGGTTCTCTCGGCCGTTTTTATCCCCGTTTCTTTTATGGAGGGCTTTGTCGGCGTGATACAGCGCCAGTTCGCGCTCACGCTGGTTACTTCGGTTTGTATTTCGGGTTTTGTGGCGCTTACGCTTACTCCGGCGCTTTGCGGCGTTATGCTAAAAAAACAAGAGAGCAAGCCGTTTTGGTTCGTGCAGAAATTTAACGACTTTTTCGACTGGAGCACGAAAATTTTCACTGCGGGCGTAGCAACGGTACTTCGCCACGTTATCATCAGCCTTATTTTGATAGGCGTTATGGGTTTTGCGACTTTCGAACTGTTTAAAAAAGTCCCTAGCGGCCTCGTACCGTCCGAAGATAAGGGCGCGCTGATGGTCATCACTTCGCTACCGCCGTCAAGCAATATGCTAAAAACCAAAGAAGAGGTAAAAACTATCAGCAACATGGTTCTAAGCAATCCAAACGACGAATTTACCATGGGTTTTGCCGGATACGATATGCTTGCGGGCGCGCTTAGAGAAAACTCTGCCATCAGCTTTATCAAGCTAAAAGACTGGAGCCAGAGAAAAACGCCGGATAGTCAAGCAGACGCTCTAACCGGGCCTTTTAACGGTATGCTTTGGGGCTCGAAGGAGTCGATGAGCTTCGTCGTAAACGTCCCGCCTATCATGGGTTTATCTATGACCGGCGGCTTTGAGATGTATCTACAAAACAAAAGTGGCAAAAGCTACTCCCAGATCGAAGAGGACGTAAAAAAAGTAGTCGCCGCCGCAAGCGCTCGCCCGGATCTAACCAGCGTGCGCTCGACGCTAGAGACTAATTACCGCCAGTTTAAAATAGACGTCGATAGGCAAAAAGCCCAGATGTTCGGCGTGAGCGAGAGCGAAATATTTAGCGCGATAGGCTCGACTTTCGGCTCTTACTATATCAACGACTTTAGCCTTTTCGGTAAATCCTACCGCGTCTACGCTAGAGGCGAAGAGGGCTTTAGAAACAACCCCGAAGACTTGCGTAAAATTTACGTCCGCTCAAAAGGCGGCGAGATGATACCGCTAAACTCCGTCGCCACCCTAACCAGAATTTTGGGTCCCGATATCGTGGATAGATTTAACCTTTTCCCGGCGGCTAAGATCCAAGGCGACCCGAAACCTGGCTACACGTCTGGAGACGCGATAAAAGCTATACAAGAGGTGGTCGAGCAGACGCTAAGCACTGAGGAATACTCCATCAGCTGGGCGGGCACCGCGTATCAGGAGGTTAGCTCGCAAGGCACGGGCTCTACGGCGTTTATATTCGGTA
>CAURRL010000014.1:0-13470 GCA_963526895.1 uncultured Campylobacter sp.
AGCTAGGCGTGCCCGTGCTAGCAAGCGTCGCGGCGATCTTTGCGCCCACGTGCCCGCTCTTGCCTACGCCAGTGACTACGACTTTACCCCTAGTTTGGTATAAAATCTCGACCGCTTTTTCAAATTCGCCGTCTAAAATTTCGGCATTTCTTGTTAGCTCGTTAGCCTCCGTCTTTAGCACATTAGCGGCTATTTTTATTATCTCGTTCATTTTGTGCACCCTTACATCAGGTATATGATCGGCACTATGGTCGGGTATTTTTTGACTTTTCTAAATATATGCTTGCGGATGACTTGGCGCACCTGCCCCTCGAGTATCCTGCCGTCTTTCAAAAGCTCCTCTTTAACATTGCTTAGATACTGCTCCAGCACACCCTCCATCTCTTTTCTAAACTCGCCGTCTTGTTTGTCGCCCACTAGCCCGTAGCTGATGACGCGAGGCTTATTGATGAGCTTAGCGCCGTGACGGGAGATTTGCGCGATGATCATCACGACGCCAGCTTCAGCCAAATTTTGCCTATCGATCACGACGTCGTCTGAAATTTGCTTGTTGATTTGGTTATCGATAAAGACCTTGCCTGTTTTTACCGTCTTGGCGCGCTTCATGTATTTTTGGCAAATTTCTATCTGATCGCCGTCGCTCATCAGGTAGATGTTTCGCTCATCCACGCCACATGCTACGGCCGTTTCTTTATGCTTTGCGATATGGTTGTACTCGCCGTGGACGGGAAGGAAAAATTTAGGCTTTATCAGGCGCAGCATCAGCTTTTGCTCCTCTTGCGCCGCGTGACCGCTCACGTGTATCTCGCTAAAGTCCTGATACGCAACGCTAGCACCTGATTTGATTAGGAAATTTAGCACCGTCGATACGCTGCTTTCGTTGCCAGGGATCGCTTTTGAGCTGATGATGATCTGATCGGTCGACTTTATTTTGATGTATTTGTGCTCATCTGTAGCCATGCGGTATAGCGCGCTCATCGTCTCGCCCTGAGAGCCGGTGGTGACGATCAGCACTTCGTTATCTTTAAATTTACCGACTTCGTTAGCGTCGATGAAAATTTTCTTATCGAGCTGGATATAGCCAAGCTCCATCGCCGTGTAGAGGTTACGCTCCATGCTGCGGCCGATGACGCATACCTTGCGGTTGTATTTTAGTCCCCAGTCGATCGCCTGATAGACGCGGTGGATGTTGGAGCTAAACGTGCTCATTATCACGCGGCCTTTGGCTTTTGAGAAAATCGCATCAAAGGTCTTACCCACGCTACTTTCACTTTTAGTAAAGCCCTCGCGGTAGCTGTTCGTGCTATCGCTCATCAGGCACAGCACGCCGCGCTCGCCGTAGTAGGCTAGGCGCCCCAGATCGGTAGGATAGCCGTCGATCGGGGTGTGGTCGATCTTAAAGTCGCCCGTGTGGATGATAGTGCCCGCCTTTGTCGTGATGGCAAGCGCGCTAGCATCGATGATGGAGTGCGTGATATGTATCCACTCGACCTCAAAATCTCCTATCAGATACGGCTTGCGCTTTTCGACCGAGCGGAAAAGCGAACGCTCCTGCTTTAGTCCGTGCTCTTCAAATTTGTTATTTATCATACCCAGCGGTAGCGGCGTGGCATAAATCGGAAATTTAAACTCTTTGTAAAAGTATGGCACCGCACCGATGTGATCCTCATGGGCGTGCGTGATGACAACGCCTTTTATCTTGTCTTTTATCTTACGCACGTAGTCAAAGTCGGGGATCAGGATATCCACGCCGTGCATACTCTCGCTAGGAAAACTCATGCCGATATCGACAATGATTGCGCTGGTGTCGGTCTCAAAGACGGTCATATTTCCGCCGATCTCGCCCAGTCCGCCAAGCGGCGTTACGCGGATCTTATGCTCGGTCGAGTTCTGAAATTTAAGCGGTTCAAGGCGCAGTTCGTGCGTGGCCTTGTTCGCTTCCATCGCGTTTGCGATGTCTTGCTGCCACTGTTCGTTGCCGCTTAGTTTAGCGGGTAAATTTTTCTTCGGCTTTCGCTGTTTTTTAGGCTTAGCTTCGCCCGTTTGATTTTCGGTGTTAGTGGTTTGTTTGTTAGCGTTTTTGTTTTCGCTTTGCGCGCTATTTTGAGAGTTTTGTTTGTTGTTTTTACTGCGATTTCTTTTACCGTTTTGTTTGTTAGCGTTAGGTTGTTCGCCGTTTTGTGCATGCTGTTCGCCGCCGTCAAAAGGCTCTAAAAAGAAATTATCTATCACGCTTTGGCTAGCTTTTTGCTCGCCGTTTTGCGCGTTTTGATCTAAAATTTCTTGTTTATTTTTATTTCTCGGGCGAAATCTGCGCTTTTTATTGCTCTTGCCCTGAGAAACTACCGCTTTTTCTTCGTTTTTGTCGTTCATTATCTTCCTTTAAATTTTTAAATACTTCTAGATAAAGATCGACATTTAGCTCGTGCGGACGGATGTTTGCGCTCAAATTTAGCATGCTGAAAATTCGCTCGAGTTCAGACTTCTCGTAGCTTGAACTCAAATTTTTCATCAGCGTTTTTCTAGGCGCACTAAAGGCGATTTTGAGGTAAGTTTTAAATTTTTCGTATTCAAATTTACTCTTAAATACGCTCATTTCGCCTATTAAATTTTTACTTTTTTGCAGTTTTATAACCGAGGAAGTCACCTTCGGCGGCGGATTAAAGTAGCTCGCATCCACGTCAAAAAGCAGCTCACATCCGCCTTGAAGCGAGGCTAAAATCGCCAAAGAACTAAAATCTCTATCGCCGCTTTTCGCGCTAAATTTGAGCGCGACTTCCTTTTGTATCATCACGACCAGGCCGCGACATTTCTCGTCTTCGATCGCATTTAGGATCATCTTTGTAGCGACGTAGTAGGGCAGGTTTGCCGCTAAAAAATACGGCTCATCGTTTAGGCCGCCTTCGCTCCACTGATCCAGCGCGTCTTTGCAAAAAAGTTTCAATCGTCCGTTTTGAATTTCGTTTGCGAATTTTTTCTGTAGCAGTGCAAAAAGCTCGGTATCTATCTCGTAGCTAGTTACGCCGCAAATCCGCAAAATTCTAAATGTCAAATCACCTAAGCCAGGCCCAATTTCAACGATATTTTGCGTATCTTTGGGAATCGCTTGGATGATTTTGTTTAGCGTCGCTTCGTCGTGTAAAAAATTTTGTCCGAAGCATTTTTTTGCTTTAATATTTTCCATTTTTTTCCTAAATTTCGCCGATTTTACCCAAAAATATCTTATGTAATGATTAGATAAGTCAAATTTAGCTAAAATAAAGCAAAATTTTAGCTAAAGAAGAGCGATGAATCATTTTGCAAAACGCATAATCCCGTGCCTTGACGTCAAAGACGGACGCGTGGTAAAAGGCGTAAATTTCGTAGGTCTCGTGGACGCTGGCGATCCGGTCGAGATAGCCAAACGCTACAACGAGGAGGGCGCGGACGAGCTGTGTTTCCTCGACATCACGGCGTCGCACCTTGAGCGCGATACGATTGTGGATGTCGTGGAGCGAGTCGCGCGCGAGCTTTTTATCCCGCTGACCGTGGGTGGCGGCATCCGCACGATCGATGATATCTCGCGCCTACTAAACGTTGGCTGCGATAAAATCAGCCTCAACTCAGCTGCAATAAAAAATCCAAATTTAATAGACGAAGCGGCGAATAAATTCGGCTCGCAGTGCGTCGTAGTAGCGATCGATGCAAAGAGAACGGATGATGGCTACAGCGTTTTTATAAACGGCGGCAGGCTAGATACGGGCAAAGATGCGCTTGCCTGGGCAAAAGAAGTCCAGGAGCGCGGTGCAGGCGAAATTTTACTCACTTCGATGGACTGCGACGGCGTTAAAAACGGCTTTGAATTAAATTTAACGCGAATTTTCAGCTCGCTTGATATCCCAGTCATCGCAAGCGGCGGCGCTGGCAAGATGGAGCACTTTAAAGACGCATTTTTAGCAGGTGCGGACGCGTGTTTGGCAGCCTCTATCTTTCACTTTAGAGAGATCGAAATCAAGGCGCTTAAGACATATTTGCGTAATCAAGGTATCGAGGTTAGGCTATGAAATTTGAGTTCAAATTTGACGCACAAAAGGGCAGGGTGTGATTATTTCGGCTGGACGAAATGAAGTATTTGCATTCGCTTTACCTATGGGCGTGGGGCTAGTGGATATGAGCATAAATTTGACAGCCCTTTTGCAAAAGAGAGCTATGGTTGATAGCTGCGGCAGATATGAGCAAAATTTGACAGCCAATCAGCAACTTGACGAGAGGCTAAATTTGATAGATTCGCCTATTTTGCAAAGCGCAAAAACCTCTCAAAACCCTGACAAAATTTTAGATGCACTACCGAGCCAAATCATTTTTATAGGCTCGGCAGGCCTCTACAAAGAAGGTGAAATTTTTAAAATTTACGAGAGCTCAGTCGCGACAAATATTGAAATTTCAAACCTAGAAAACAAAAGCTATTCGCCAATAGAGAGTGAAATCGCCTCTGTTGTTCCACGTGGAACATGCAGAGTAAACTCCTCAAATTTCGTCACAATAGACCAAAATTTAGCTCACGAGCTTTTTGCGCGCGGATATTTTTTAGAAAATATGGAATTTTTCGCCGTCCTCAAAGTCGCACAGAAATTTCAAATCCCCGCTTACGGCATATTTGTAGCGACTAATTTTTGTGATAAAAACGCACACGCAGACTTTATCAAAAACCACGAGCAAGCAAAAAAAGAGCTCGAAAAATACCTAAAACAAAAGGAAATCATTTGAAAAATTTGCTTGATTTTACATTAGACGAGCTAAAAGAGCAGCTCTCGCCGCCGTTTCGCGCTAAGCAAATTTTCGAATGGCTATACAAGAAAAACGCAACTAGTTTTAATGAAATGCTAAATTTGACAAAGGATTTGCGTGCAAATTTAGCACAGCAGTTTTACCTTGATCCGCTAAAATGTGTCAAATTTGAACGTAGCGCCGACGGTTCGATCAAGTATCTTTTCGAGCTCAAAGACGGACTACGGATAGAAAGCGTACTACTACCGATGAAAGAGGAACTCAGCGACGAAAACGGCGAGGTAGCGCGCCATGCTCGTTATACGATCTGCGTTAGCTCGCAGGTAGGCTGCCGCATGGGCTGTTCGTTTTGTCTAACGGGCAAGAGCGGACTAACGAGAAACCTAACGCCGGGCGAGATCGTAGGGCAAATTTTATGGATAAAAAGAGAAAACAAAATCCCCTATGAACGCCGCGTAAACGTCGTATATATGGGCATGGGCGAACCTCTAGATAACCTAGAGAACGTTAGTAAAGCTATAAAAATTTTAAAGGAAAACGACGGGTTAGCTATCGCTCCGCGCCGCCAGACCGTTAGCACGAGCGGGCTGGGTAGCCAGATAAAAAAGCTCGGCGAGATGGATCTGGGCGTGCTGTTAGCGATATCTTTGCACGCCGTTACTAACGAGCTTCGCAGCAAACTGATGCCGATAAATAACGCCTACAAAATTGAGTCCGTTATGGAGGCCGTGAGGGGCTTTCCGATAGATATGCGTAAACGAGTGATGTTTGAGTATCTCGTCATAAAAGACATGAACGACGGCATAAAGGACGCCAAAAAGCTCGTGCGGCTGCTGCACGGCATCAAAGCAAAGGTAAATTTGATCTACTTTAACCCTCACGAGGGTAGCGAATACGGACGCCCAAACACAGCCGATATGGAGGCATTTCAGACGTACCTGCGCGATCACGGCGTAACCTGCACCATCAGGCAGAGCAAGGGTCTTGACATCAGCGCAGCGTGCGGTCAGCTAAAAGAGCGCGACAACCAAATAAACGGCAAAACGATAGCCAAGACGGCAAAATGACGCTGCTTGATATATCCCAGATAGTTTTCGTCTGTATCGTGGTTTTTTTAGGGCTCGGACTAATTATAAAGACAGCTTTTTATGACAAACGCGACCGATGACATAGCATTCTTAAGAGAGCAAATAGACAGAAATAACGACAGCTCTTTTTTCGTTTTGCTCTATGATTTTTGCTATTTTGATAAGAAAATTTTCAAAAAAATCCTAAAAATCTGCCTAGAAACCGAGATAGAAGATAAAAACTTAAAGGCCGAAATTTTAGATATTTTGCACTTTACGACCTATTTGATACTCTGTCATCGCGATAAAAAAGATGTGTGTAAGATAAAAAATTTCAAAAAAATCGAGAAAAAATTCGGCGATTATTTCCAAACCATAAAACAAATTAGCAAAAAATTTATAACAGAGTAGCGATGAAAGCTAAACTATATTACTGTTTATTTTTTAATAAACATACAGCACTCCATCACCATAGCCAAATTTATCCTGCTGCCTTACGCTATCACTCACAAATGTAATCGGATTATAAGCCTGCCGGTGCTTTGGCTCATCATGCTTCCAACCACAAGGAAGGTAGCCTAAATTTAATATTTTTAGCAAATTTGTATTGAAATCAATGCAGAAATTCGGACAAATTTTACGTATGCCGCACTCTTGAAATGCGCGCAAAACAATCGGAAACATCGAATAGTCATAGATCTCGCTCGGCAAGCTGCGCGCCTGAATATCTTGAATCAAACGCGCTTTTCTAGCTGACAAAATCTCTCGTGCAGTAGCTGCGAGATCATCCGTAAGTGAGTATTGCCGTAAAATTTGATCGCTAAAACGGCAAATTTCGGCAAAAATATCAAGATCGATATCGCTCCACTCGTTTGATTTTAACAGCTTTGGTAGCTGCTTAAATTTTGTAAATTTAACGCGAAACGGAGCGAAAATTTTATCGGCATCTAGCGAGTGATTGCCGATATTTTTAAACCAATTTTTCGTATTTAGCTCACGTTCAAATTCTGATTTTAATTGCTTGGTGTCTAACTTCATTGCTTGTCTTTTATTTTAATTTTACGAGCTTGTAAAACTCGTTTCTAGCGTCAAATTTGGATTTTATTTTGTATTCCACACCGTCAAATTTAAAGCAAATTTCATCTGAGTGCAACAGTAACCTCGGTGCGCCGGTCGTCAAAATTCGCTCGGCTTCACTCATCTCTTTATCTAAAATTTTCTCGATTTGCGGTCGCGATAGACCGTAGAGCGGTTCGCCTAAAATCTTATGTTCCACGTGGAACAAATGCAAACGAATTTGATGCTGTCTGCCCGTGAGTGGTACGGCTCGAACCAGCGTCGCATCGATATCGGCAAAATACTCTATCGGCAAAATCTCCGTAACCGCGCTTTTGCCGTCCTCGCAAATTCGCATTCGCATTTTTACGTCGTCATAGTCGTTTGCTAGATCCATACTCGCTTCGATACGCAAATTTTCGCTTATTTTTCCGTGTACGAGTGCGACGTAGCTTTTATAAACCTGCCGATTTTCAAAAAGTTTTTTCAAGTTTACGACCGAGTTTTTGTCTTTGCCAACGACGATGAGTCCACTAGTTTCACAGTCTAGACGATGCGCGACCGACGCCTCGCGGCCGTATAGCGACCAAATTTCGTCATTTAGCGAGTACTCGCAGTGCCTGCCGTTTGGGTGACTGAGCACGCCGCTTGGTTTATCAAAAACGGCAAATTTATCGCACTCAAAAATCGGCTTTAGGCCGCGCGAATTCGTCTCATACTCTATCAGACAAATTTCGCCGCTTAGCAATGCGTTTTTCTCGCTGACGACCGCGCCGTCGCAGATAAGTCGGCCTTTGTCGATGAGGCGCTGAGCTTCACGCATTTTATAACCGTTTTGCAGTAAAATTTCATACGCTTTTTGCCTTTCGGCACGTGCGATAAATTTATGAATATAAGGCAATTTTCACTCTTTAAATCTAAAATTTAAGGGCAAATTTAGCGGATACTAACCGCCTTTTCAGCCCAGTTTTTATATAATCTTTCCTTAAAAAATTATACAAAAATTCGCATAAAAAAGGCTAAAGATGGTAGAGAGATATTCGCGCGAACAGATGGCGCAGAAGTGGAATATGCAGGCAAAATACGGCGCGTGGCTGGAGGTCGAGCTGGCTGCGGTCAAGGCATGGAATAAGCTGGGTTTTATCAGCGATGCGGACTGCGAGAAAATTTGCAAAAACGCTAAATTTGACGTAGCGCGCATCGACGAGATCGAAAAGACAACCAAGCACGACGTGATCGCGTTTCTAACGAGCGTGAGCGAGAGCCTGGGCGATGAAAGCCGCTTCGTGCACTACGGCATGACTAGCTCAGATTGCATCGACACCGCCGTCGCGCTTCAGATCAAAAGCAGCATGGAGCTCATCATAGAGGACGTAAAAGGTCTCATGAGCGCGATCAAAACCAGAGCGCAGGAGCACAAAAACACGATGATGGTCGGCCGCAGCCACGGTATCCACGGAGAGCCGATCACCTTCGGACTCGTGCTTGCGGTGTGGTACGACGAAGTCGCGCGCGCGCTAAAGCTACTGCAGGACGCCAAAGAGGTCGCAGCCTACGGCAAACTAAGTGGCGCGATGGGAAATTTCGCTCACGCACCGCTCGAGTTTGAGGAGCTAACCTGCGAGCAGCTCGGCCTAAAACCAGCTCCCGCGTCAAATCAGGTCATCCAGCGCGACCGCTACGCCCACGTCATCAGCGCGATCGCCGTTCTAGCCGCCACCTGCGAAAAGATCGCCGTCGCCGTGCGCCACTTCCAAAGGACGGAAGTTTACGAGGCCGAGGAGTACTTCAGCCCAGGCCAAAAGGGCTCTAGCGCGATGCCACACAAGCGAAATCCCGTACTTAGCGAAAACATCACCGGTCTTTGCAGGATGCTACGCTCATACGTGACACCTGCGCTCGAAAACGTCGCGCTCTGGCACGAACGCGATATCAGCCACAGCTCGGTCGAGAGATTTATCCTACCCGACGCCTTTATCACGGCCGATTTCATGCTTGCGCGCATTACGAATTTGATCGCAAATTTGGTAGTTTATCCAGAAAATATGATGAAAAATCTAAATTTGACCGGCGGGCTCGTCTTTTCTCAACGCGTACTTCTGCAACTTCCGCAACGCGGGATTTCGCGCGAGGACGCGTATAAGATCGTACAGCGCAACGCTATGAAAGTCTGGGCGGATCTACAAGAGGGCAAAAAAGCGATAAACGAAAACGGCGAGAGCCTGTTTTTACAAAATTTGCTCGCCGACGAGGAGCTACGCGCAAGCCTGGGCGAAGCAGAGATAAAAGAGTGCTTTGATTATGCGTATTACGCCAGGCACGTGGATGGGATATTTAAAAGAGTATTTGGAAAGCAGGGGGAAATTTAATGAAAGTAATCAAACGAAACGGGCGCACGGAAGAGCTTGATGTAAGCAAGATCAAAAAATACACGAGCGAGGCGGTCGCTGGGCTAGCAAACGTTAGCCTAAGCGAGCTTGAGGTGGATGCAAAAATTCAATTTCGCGATATGATAACGACTGAGGAGATCCAGCAAACTCTCATCAAAACAGCCGTCGAAAAGATCGACATCGACCGCCCAAACTGGACATTTGTTGCGGCGAGGCTATTTTTATACGACCTTTATCACAAGGTCACGGGCTTTAGCGGCTACAACCACCTACGCGACTATCTGCAAAAAGGCGAAAAAGCGGGCCGTATCATCCCGGGGCTAAAAGAAAAATACGACCTGGACGACCTAAACGACTACATAAGTCCAGAGCGCGACTTGCAGTTTGCGTATCTTGGTATCAAGACGCTATACGACCGCTATCTCATAAAAGACCGCAGCGGCGCGCCGATCGAGCTACCTCAGCATATGTTTATGGCGATCGCGATGTTCCTCGCGCAAAACGAACTAGACTGTCAAGGCTGGGCAAAGAAATTTTACGACCTCATATCTAAATTTGAAGTCATGCTAGCCACTCCGACGCTCTCAAACGCCCGCACGACGCGCCACCAGCTAAGCTCTTGCTACGTGGGAAGTACGCCTGATAATATCGAGGGAATTTTCGATAGTTACAAAGAGATGGCCTTACTGAGCAAATTTGGCGGCGGTATCGGCTGGGACTGGTGCAAAGTGCGCGCTATGGGTGGCAGCATCGACGGACATAAAAACGCAGCGGGAGGCATCATCCCGTTTCTAAAAGTCACGAACGACATCGCCGTCGCCGTCGATCAGCTAGGCACGAGAAAGGGCGCGATAGCCGTCTACGTCGAGCCGTGGCATATGGACGTGAGCGACTTCCTGGATCTGCGCAAAAACTCGGGCGAAGAACGCCGCAGAGCGCACGAGCTGTTCCCTGCGCTTTGGATAAACGACCTTTTCATGAAACGCGTAAAAGAAAACGCGCGCTGGACCCTCTTTGATCCCGCAGAGGTCGCCGATCTATGCGATCTATACGGCGAGGCGTTCGAGGCGCGCTATATAGCATACGAAAACGACGAAAAGATCCAAAAAAACGTCGTCATGGCAAAAGAACTGTGGAAGAAAATTTTAACTAGCTATTTTGAATCAGGCATGCCGTTTTTGTGCTTTAAAGATAATGCCAACAAAGCCAATCCAAACGACCACGACGGTATCATCAGAAGCTCAAATTTATGCACCGAAATTTTCCAAAATACGCAACCAAACTACTACAAGATCAAGATCACGTTTGATAACGGCACCGAGCGGCTGTTTGACGAGGAAGAAGACGTCACGGTTGATAGCGGCATAACCAAAAAAGCCAAAAAGCTAAGCGCACTCGATAGCATCGGCGGCGAGCAAATTTTCATCGTCGAAAAAGAAAGCGTCGAGGGCAAAACCGCCGTGTGCAACCTCGCGAGCATAAATTTAAGCAAAATCAACAAAAAAGAGGACATCGAGCGCGTCGTGCCGATCGCCGTACGCATGCTAGATAACGTCATCGATCTAAATTTTTACCCACACAAAAAGGTCAAACACACCAACCTAGCCTCTCGCTCGATCGGCCTTGGCGTCATGGGCGAGGCTCAGATGTTAGCCGAGCGCGGCGTGAAATGGGGCAGCTACGAGCACCTAGCGCTGATCGATAGCGTGATGGAAAACATAAGCTACAACGCCATCTACGCCAGCTCAAATTTGGCGGTAGAAAAGGGTGTGTATCCGCTTTTTGAAGGCTCAAAGTGGAGCAGGGGAGTGATGCCTATCGACACGGCAAACGCAAACGCCAAAGCGCTTCTAAACGATAGAGGCGGGCTATTTGACGAGAACGCCTGCGACTGGAGCAAACTGCGCGAAAAGGTCAAAAAAGACGGCATGCGAAACGGCTATCTGATGGCGATCGCGCCGACGTCTAGCATCAGCATACTCGTAGGCACCACGCAGACGATCGAGCCGGTGTATAAGCGCAAATGGTTCGAGCACAACCTAAGCGGCATGATACCAAACGTCGTGCCAAATCTCAGCCCTGAGACGTGGCAGTTCTACACGCCTGCCTACGAGCTAGATCAGCGCGTACTCGTGCGTGCCGGCGCCATCCGCCAAAAGTGGATCGACCAGGGGCAAAGCCTAAATATTTTCATGAGCCTAGACAAAGCTAGCGGCGGATATCTGAGCGAAATTTACACGCTCGCGTGGGAGCTGGGACTAAAATCTACCTACTATCTACGCTCCGAAAGCCCTGATAGCGAAAAGCTAAACAACGTCGCCGATCGCTCGATCGAGTGCGAGGGGTGTCAGTAATGGAAAGTATTGGTGAAAATATAACTAGAAAGCAGTTATTTCAAAAAATAGCAGATGCTTCTTTATTCGGAAATTTAAATTTATTTATTGGTGCAGGATTTTCAATGTCTGTTTTTGAAAATTCTGTAATCCAAGAGAAACCGTTATCTTGGACTAAATTGTTGGATAAAATATGCGAAGAAGAAAAAATTATATTAGATGATAAAGATAAACAGTATAACTCATGCCCAGAAATAGCTTCGAAAATAAGTCAAAGAATTTTAGAAAATAACAATGAAATAAAAACATTAGAAGAAGCAAGTAATAAGTTAAAAACGCAAATAAGTGCTTTAACAGCTTGGTATCCTAATCAAAAACAAAGAGACGATTATTCTCAAATTTTAAAAAAATTAGAGCCAAAGTATATAATTACAACAAATTATGATTTAATTTTAGAAAATTTGTTACCAGAAAATTCAATCTCACTAGGTCCAAATGATATATTAACATCATCAAAGTATAAAATTCCAATATATCACTTGCATGGAATAAGAACGGATCCAAGCTCAATTATTATAACCAAAGAAGATTATACAAAATTATTTAGACCAAATGAATATAGATTACAAAAGCTGTCTTTACTTTTTAAAGAATCAACCACATTGATTATCGGTTATGGTATTGGGGATTCAAATGTTTTAACGGCGCTAGACTGGTCAGAAAACGTATATCAAAATAATAATAAAATATACTATCCAAACGGAATAATACAGCTATTATATAAAAGAAATAATCCAGATCCTGAGCCTATAATTCAAGAAAATGGAATTATTACATTAGAAATTGACTCTATTCTTGACATAATGAAGGAGTTGAGTGATTTTATAGAAAGAAATAAAGAAAAATACAACAAAGAAAAACTTGAAATAAATAATTTTAGAAGCGAATTAATTAATGCTGATGATAATTTCATAGAAGATTTTATAAATAATGAAAATAAAAGAATAGAACACATTGATAAAGTTCAAAATAATAGTGAATTTGTAATAGAAGCATTCTTGCAACTATTAACAAAAGTATTTGACAGATGTTGGAGCCGAGCACTTTTAAAAAATAACTTCAAACCGTATGATGAAATACTTGTAATAGTACTAGATATATTACTTAAAATGCCATTTAATAAAATGTCACCAGCTTTATTCGGAAGTATAGCGTATAAGTTAGGTAGAGTTTCTCGTTATATAGGACCAGATTTAGGGCAATGTTATGCTGCTAATAACACTTGGAATAGATACAAAGATGAAATACAAGATACAATAAAAAAGGAACTGTTGTTATACTATAAACAAGGCCCATATCAATGTAATATGGAGAAGCTTTTAAATAATTAAATTTAAAGACCGCTCTCGCGGCCTTTAAATTTAACGCCTCACATACACCCGCAGCCGCAGCCTCCGCTTGATTTTATCGCGTCAAATACCGCGTCGTAGTTTGGCTCGTCCGTGATCTCGGGGACGATTTGTTTGTGGATGACGACGCCGTCTTTGATAACGAAAACGGCTCTGGCTAAAAGCCCAGCAAGCGGTCCTTCGCCGATAATTACGCCATATTTTTCGCCGAACTCTCTAGCTCTAAAGTCGCTACCGACTTTTAGGTTTTTGATGCCCTCCGTAGAGCAAAATCTACCCATCGCAAACGGCAGATCCATCGAAATCACGCTTAGTTTGATCGCTGCTTTGGCTGCCATTTTTTCGTTAAATTTACGCGTCTCAGTCGCGCAAACGCCCGTATCTAGCGACGGGACAGTCACTAGTATCTCGATGCCGTTGTTGCCGCCAACCTTAAACTCACCTAGAT
>CAURRL010000015.1:0-12831 GCA_963526895.1 uncultured Campylobacter sp.
AAAGGGCGAGATCTGCCTAAACGGCGCGGCCGCGCGCAAAGTCTGCGTCGGCGACATCGTCATCATCGTGGCCTACGCTCAGATGAGCGCTAAAAAAGCGAGAGATTTTGAGCCAAAAATCGTGCAGGTAAACGAGAAAAACGAGATCGTAAAATAACATATAGTCAAATTTGGCGCTTCCTGCACAGAACCGTTTAAATTTACGTTTTGTGACGCCTGGTCAAATTTGCGGTAAAATTTAGGCTAGTGCATATGTGGCAGCCATTTTGCAAACGAACAAATTTTTAAATTTTGCTAGCTTTTAGCGTCAAATTTGCCGTAGCCGGTAAAATTTGGCGAAAATGGGCAAAAACTTGCACCTAAATTTAAAAGGATTCGCAAAATGATAGCGATTTATTTCAGCTCCACGGGCAACACGAAGCATTGCACGCAGAAATTTATAGAGCGTCTGGGCGGCGATATCCCTGCGGTTTCGATCGAGGATGAGACCTGTGCTGAGCTGTTAAAATCTCACGACGACATCATCCTCGCCTATCCCGTTTACTTTAGCGACCTGCCGCAGATCGTGCGCGAGTTCATTTGCGAAAACAGCGCGAATTTTCGTGGTAAAAACGTCTTTATCATCGCTACGATGGAGATTTTTAGCGGCGACGGAGCGGGCTGCGCGGCTAGGATCCTAAAACGGGCTGGCGCGAAGATAACGGGTGGCGCGCACGTGAGAATGCCCGCATTTATCCTCGACGTGGCGATTTTTAGCTACTCGGCACAGAAAAACGAGCGCCTGATCAAAGAGGCAAACTCGAAGCTGCAGCGCGCCTCGGAGGCATTTGCCGCGGGTAAACCGCCGCAAGAAGGGCTAGGCGTGCTATGCCGTATCGCGGGGCTTTTGGGGCAGCGACTTTGGATGAAAATTTGGGACAAAACGCCCTTTGCTAGGCGCAAACCGAGCCTCGATACGTCGCGCTGCAGCGGATGCGGCGAGTGCGCGAAATCCTGTCCGATGCAAAATATAAAAATCGCGCACGGTAAAGCAAAATTCGGCGAGCGCTGTACGCTTTGCTACAGATGCGTGAACAGATGCAGGCAAAAGGCGATAACAATCCTTGGCAAGTCGGTAAATCTAGAAAAATCGGTCGCGGCGGAGTTCAAAGATATCTGACGCGCGCTCGTTTGGGCGGGCTCTGGCTCCGCGATAGTATATTTTGTCTCGTTTTACGTGTGGCTTTTAAATTTGATGAAATCCTCTTTTAGCTCTGTATTTCGCCTATTATTCCAGGTAAATTTCTCAAAATTTGCAGAAAAGTCCACGCTAGAAAACTATGCAGGCACGCTTACGGGAGCCAAAATAGATCAAAACTCGCGCAGTTCATTTAAAGCAAAATTTCATAGTCAAATTTGACGGCTTTTCGGGCCTAAATTTACTCGCTCGCGCCCGTATCCGCCGCAAATTTCAAGGCGGGAACGAAACTTGCATTGCAGGCTTTAAATAAAGTAAATTTAGCTTAAATTGGCTAAAATAACGCGAAATTTGAAAGGATGTTTATGTTTGAGGGGATCGATTTTTCAAAAATGGGACAGATGCTCGAGGAGGCGCAAAAAAAGGCGCAAGAAATCGAGCAGGAGAGTCAAAAGCGCGAATTTAGCGTAAAAAGCGGCGGCGGGCTCATTAGCGTCAGAGCAAACGGCAAGGGCGAGGTGCTCGATATCAGCATTGACGACAGCTTGCTAGAGGACAAGGAGAGCTTGCAGATTTTGCTCATCAGCGCCGTAAACGACGTGCTAAAGATGATCGAGGACGACCGCAAGAACGCTGCGTCAAGGATGCTAGGCGGCTTTGCCGGCATGGGGCTAGGGCAATGAAACGCGCAGCTATCTCGTGCCGTTTGGACGCGGTTTTGGGGCTCGCGCGGTTAAATTTCGGCGGCGCTTTGGACGGTGCGGCTTTAAATTCGAACTCAAATTTAGCCCGCAAATTTTGCTCTCCCGTTTTTACGATTTTTATGATTTGCGCATTTGCCGCGTCGCTTAGAGCCGAGCCGCGCCCGACGCAGGATGATTTCAATGCTTGCTTCGAGAAAAACTTGCCCGCCATGGTAAACGTCGCGGGTAACGGCGGCATCGCGATCACGCCAAATCTAATCGCCGTGCCAAAAGGCGAAACTCCCATGAAAAACTACGTCAAATTTGACCCTTATCTTGGCCTCTATCTGGTCGCTTCGGACGCCAAACTCGAGCCTGTGAAGATGTCTGACGATAACGCGACGAAAAAAAACAACTACAAATTGCCCCTTTACGTGGCCCTCTATGTGGGCGATCCGCCCCCCAAACCCGCGCGTGTCATGTTGGCTCACTATCCCCCCACAAAAAAACGCGACTGGGTAAGCGTCACGCGCGATCTAAACGCGACCGTTTACGGCCACGTGAAGGCGCAAGCGCAGGCGCTAGGCGAGCTGGACGTGCTCACGTTTGACATAAACGGCACGGGTGCCGTGCTAAGTCCGTGCTGCAAGCTACGCGGCATCGCGGTAGGCGGGGATAAATTTGTCCCGAGCCGCTATTTAAGGCACTTTGCGGCGTATAAAGACGTATATTACGGCGACGTCGGCGCTGTTTTCGAGGAAAAAGACGGCAAACTCTACGTAAAAAGCGTTGATCCGCTCGGACGCGGCGCGGCTCTGATGGCAGGGGACGAGATTTTGAGCGTAAACGGCGAGAAATTTGAGAGTTTGCGCGAGCTAAACGAGAGGATTTTGTTCGCCAAAAAGGGCGAGCGGCTCAAATTTGAGATCATGCGCGGCGACGAGGTTTTGAGATTTGGCGTGGCGGTCTCTGACGACGCAGCCAAAAAAGAGCAAAAAGCGCCGATGAAGGCGGATAAAAAGGCCGCCGCTAGCGACGCAAAACCCCAGTCCATGCCGCAAAGCAGCGATGCTGCGAGCGTGCAAAAGCTCTACGGCATAACCTTTGACGAGAAGCTAACGGTAAAAAGCGTCGACGCAAACTCGGGCGCGGCCAAATTTGGCGTCAGAGTCGGCGACAAGCTGATACAAGTGGGGCAAAAGGCGGTCTCAAGCCGCAAAGAAGCGCTCAGCCTGCTCGCTAAAGGCGGCGGTCAAAATTTGCTATTTAGACGCAACGGCTTTGACTTTTTTTACAACGCACGGTAGTCGCGGGCGGCCAATTTAACGCCTTTGTGGGCTAAATTTGAGAAATTTAGCCTGCGCCCGGCCAGTCGGCAAAAATAAAACGGAGAATAGATGCAAAATCAAAATTTAGTGGTAAAATCAAAATTTAGCGGCAATGATCAAATTTGCCTTCAAAGTGTGGCGAAATCGTCAAATTTGAGCGAGTCGCAGGTACTGCCGAATGATCAAATTTTAGCTCGTAGTTCGCGCGCGAGCTCGTCCCAAAATCGCTCTCAAATTTTAAACTCGACCAAAGCCAAAACTAGCTCCGAAAATCCGACCCAAAGCCCGAAAAACCGATCAAATTTGATCTCGCTAAATGCGGCAAAAGGTTCGTGTTTTACCTCGGGCGCAAATTTACAGCCAAATGCAAACCAAACCGCTCTTAGCGCCGCCGATCAGGATGCGCTTTTGGATGAGTTTAAGGCGTTTTTGAGTGCGCATTTACCGAGCTCGCCTAGCTTTCATCCGTGCTTTGACGAGGCGCTCTCGTACACGCTAAAATCGGGCGGCAAGCACTTTCGCGCGATGCTAATCGCAGGCGTCGTAGCGGCAGTGCGTCCCGAGCGCAAGGGGGCGGCGTTTCACGTCGCGCTGGCATTTGAGACGATGCACAGCTACTCGCTCATTCACGACGATCTGCCTGCGATGGACGACTCAGATCTGCGCCGCGGGCAGCCTAGCCTGCACGTCAAATTTGACGAAGTAACGGCGATTTTAGCTGGCGACGCGCTAAACACCCACGCCTTTTACCAGCTAGCAAGGGCTCCGCTAGATGCGGACGCGCGCATAAAATGCGTCGAGATCCTAAGCCGCAACGCCGGTATCTACGGCATGGCGCTAGGGCAGGCGGTGGATTGCTATTTCGAAAATCAAAAGCTAGGGCTTGAAGAGCTAAAATTTCTGCACATCCACAAGACCGCGCGCCTCATTGCAGCAAGCTTGCAAACAGGCTGCGTCGTGGCTGGACTAGACGAGACGGAAGCTGCGCGTATCTACGATATCGGGCTTGATCTGGGGCTAGCGTTTCAGATCGCAGACGACATCATCGACGCGACGCAAAGCGCCGAAACGGCGGGCAAACCGACGCATAACGACGGTGCGAAAAACTCCTTCACCAACCTGCTTGGCGTGGAGGGCGCGGTGCAGGCAAAAAACGAGCTCATCGCAAAGATAGAGAGCGAGCTAGGCGGCGTGCATGCGGGAATCCGCGCTATCGTGACGGGCCTCATCGACAAGCATTTGCGGTAAATTCGGCTTAAATTTTCATCTTAAGCCGTCAAATTTAAGCTGCAAAATTTGCCGTTAAATTTCGCAAATTTTATCCATAACCACAAAACGCTATCCGCGCGCTATAAATCAAGCGCCTCCAAACCATGCCGATCCTGCCGTAAATTCGGCAAAATTCGGTGTCCTTTTTATGCTATAATCTTTTAAATTTATCAAAAGGAGAGATAATGAAAAAAATAGCCTTATCGCTTGCGCTTTTGTGTGCGGCGGCGTTTGCCAAAGAGTACGACTACATGCTAGCTAGCACCGCGCAAAAGACTTTTGAGGAGCCGACTTCTAGCTACGAGACCAAGCAAAGCTACGACGCCAAGGCTCGCCGCCTAGAGCTAGTTAGCAGCTCCGAGCTCGCAGACGGCCTAAAGGGCAAACACAAAGAGGTCAGCTACTATAACAAAGCCGGCGAGATGACGAAATTTGAAGCCTATAGCTATGATTTTGCCGCGAAAAAATGGATTAAAGTAACCGAATACAAAGCCGATTATAAAAAAGGCGTTCTCACGCAGGAGTCTAGTTCATTTATCAGAGGCGTGCCGGAAAATGCTAGCAAAATCATCACAAAGTACCTAAAAAACGCTAGCGAGGAGATCAGATACGAGCTGGTAAAGGGCAAATGGCAAAAAGCCGCGCTAACTAAAACCGTCGAGAACGCATACGGTGAGAATGAGCTCATCGTGCTTAGCGTCTGGGACGGCAAAAGATGGCAGCCTAAGTCAAAAACGCAGCTACTTTACGGCGCGGACGGACAGACTCGCGGCTACGAGAGCTGGGACTACGAAAACGGCGCATGGCAAAACCGTGAAAGAAGCACTGTTGCGGGCGATGTGAAGGGCAAATACGAGCAGGTAAGAAGCGTATTTGAGGGAGGCGCGTGGCGCTATGACGAGATGTCAAAGCACGACTACGACGCCTCTAGCGGCAAAGACGTGACGATAAACCTCATCTGGAACGCCGAGCAAAATGCGTGGGAGAACAACAGCAAAAGCGTCTCGATCGTAGAGGGCGCGGACTTTGAGACGGCGGCGTTTTTGTGGGATAAAGAGCGCAAAGAGTGGAAGCAGGAGTACTCCAACCGCAGCATCTACGACAAGAGCGGCGAGCGTCTGCTAACTCAGCGATACGACACGATGGACGGCAGCGAGAAGTTCGTCTACGGATACAACGAGCGCGGCGATAACGTGAGCGTGGATATCTACGAGCTAGTTAGCGACGAAAACGGCAAAAGATGGGTGCAAAATAAGCGCCTGGAAACGACCTTTGATCCGCACATATTAGCCGACGACGTCGGACACGGCGGCTCGCTGATGTCCTTTGAGATGCCTAGCAGATACGCGGTGACTAGTTTTAAGCAGTTCGTCGCGGCGGATGGTAAATTTAAGCTCGCCTCAGAGCAGACGTGGAAATATAAAAGGGTCAAATGATCTTTTGCTAGCGGCCTAACTGCGGTAAATTTGACGCTTTGGATTCGGTTAAATTTAATGAGCGCCCGAGCGTTAAATTTAGCTCGTTAAATTTTGCTTTCGCGTCAAATTTGACGCCGTTTGGGCAGCTAAATTTAAAAAGGAGCGAATGTGAGATTTTTTTGGAAAGCGGCGGCGATGGCTGCGATTTGTGCGTTTCCGCTAGCTGCGTCGAGCGAAATTTGCCTAAAAAAGACGAGCTACAAGACGGAGGGCGACGCCGTGCCACGCTACAAATACGAAACGAGCCAAGCCTACGACGCGAAGGTTAGAGCGCTAGAAAAAATCTACGACGAAATCAGCGATGAGGGCAGGCGCAGGACGAAAAGCATTGTCAAATTTGACAAAAGAGGCGAGCGCGAGATAGGCAGCACAGAGTACGATTGGGACTTTGGCGCCGGCAAATGGCGCAAAGCAGGGTTTTCAAAAACAGAGAGGACAAAGGACGGCGCGTTTGTTTATATTGATACCCGCGGTCAAAACGGCAAGCCAAACCAAGGTCAAAAAATCGTCGAAAAGCGAACGGGCGCGACGGAAATCTCTCAAAATTTCACTCTAAAAAACGGCAAATGGACGCCAACGTATCTAATCAAAAGACTTTATGACGAAAATCACAAAACCACGCTCGTAGCGACCTTTGAGTGGAGCGCCAAGGCCAAAAAATGGACTCCGTACGAAAAATCGATATATCGCTACAAAGGCGACGTTTATGCTAGCTCAGAGGGCTATAAGTGGCAGGGCAAATGGGTGCCGCAGACGAAGCATGCGGCCTTTACGGCTGCGGACGGAATGCGCACTGAGATAAATTTTGCGTGGAAAGATGGCGTGTGGCGACCGGAGGAGAGGACGGTGCAGAAAATAGAGCCCGAGTTTAGGCGCTTTACCGATCTTAGATGCCGCTGGGACGCTGCAAAGAGCAAGTGGAACGGCTGCTACAAAAACGTGCGCGAGGAGACCGAGCAAGGTCGGCTAAAGTACTCCGCATCGTCGTTTTGGCGTGAGGAGGTGCAGCGCTGGGAGATAGTGTTTGAAAACGAGCTTAGCTACGACGCGCGCGGCAACCTGATAAAAAATCGCGAGATGTCTGATGGCGAGCGGCGCGAGTATGTCTACGCCTACGACGAGGCGGGAAATAACGTATCTTCGGCGCTTCGCGAGCCTGATGAGAGCGGCAAATGGCGCGAAACGCAAAAGACGGTAAACGTTTTTGAGTCAGGTATTTTAGCGCGCGACGTCATGGATCGCGGCCTCATCGGCGACTACGTGGCCGCGGGCGAAAACGCGATCAAAAGCAGCAAGCAGTATTTTTTAGACGGCGATGAGTTTAAGCTAAACGAGACGCTCGAGTGGTTTTACGAAAAGTGCGAGCCGTCTCGCGAGTGAGCCGTGTATCGTTCAAATTTCAAGCGGCGACGCGATGACGGATTTTGGCGTCTAGATTTGACGTACGGCAGATGATGGTTTTTAAATAAAATTTAGGAGAAAAACGTGAAAAATTTGGATGAAATTTTACTATCTTTCGACGAAAATACTCAAAATGTTTTGTTTCTAAACGGTAAGGGCGCTAAACACCCCGTTTGGGACGATGCAGACGAGGTTTTTGCAAAGGCGGTAGAGCAAATTTTAGATAAAAGCCTAGGGCTGCAAAAGGGCGTGGACTATAGCAAAACGCCTAAATTTTATGGCGCCCGGCCGCTTGCGTTTATCGGCGTGCATGCGCAGATGATCGGGCGAAAAAGCATAGGGTTTTTACTCACGAGTCGGCATCTTTTGGTTAAATTTGACGCGTCGGCTACAAATGCCGATGAAGTAGCGGCTGCGTTTAGGCTCGGCAAGTATCTGCAAAACGAGCTGGAAACTCTCGCTTGGCAAGAGCTAGAAAAATGCGAATTTGAAATCGACGGCGAGATGAAAGCGGCGATGCAAAGGGCGCTAAAAGCTGTTTTAAACGCTATTTTTGAGGACGGAGTCCAAAACGACGAGGCGAAAATTTCGGATAAACTTTTAGAGCTAGGCCTTGGCGAAGCGCTAAAAACGCCGCTTGACGAGAGTAAGTTATTATCTAAATCACTCGGGATTTTTAAACCTAGCTCGCCGATTTTTCATAGCTTAGATAGCGCGCTTTTTGGACTCAGTAAGCCTTTTGGCGTGATTTTGGATGAGCGCGGCCTCATTAGCCGCGACCTTATGGAAGAGCCCGTTTTTAGCTCATGGGATGAGATAATAGGCGCGCCCGTAACGGTAAAAGAGGGCGAAGATGACGTCATAATAATCGGCGAAAAAGAACATCAGATACCTCCCGAGCTAAAAGATAAAAAGGAAAATTTCGCCGAGTTTTTAAAATTTACGGCGGCGCTAAAAGCGTAAAATTTAAGCCGAATTTTCGTATAATCGCATAAAAACTAAGGAGAAAAAATGCTAAAAAAGATGGCTGATACGATAAGGTTTTTGTGCGCGGATATGGTGCAGCAGGCAAACAGCGGGCACCCGGGCGCGCCGATGGGGCTAGCGGACGTCATGGTTGTGCTGGCTAAATTTCTAAATCACAATCCTAAAAATCCAAACTGGCTAAACCGCGACAGGCTCGTATTTAGCGGCGGTCACGCAAGCTCGCTCGTGTATAGCTTTTTGCATCTTAGCGGCTATGATCTTAGCCTTGATGATCTAAAAAACTTCCGCCAGCTAGGCTCCAAAACCCCGGGCCACCCGGAGATCCACACCAAAGGCGTCGAGGTCGCGACCGGACCGCTAGGCCAGGGCGTAGCAAACGCGGTGGGCTTTGCTATGGCGGCAAAATACGCGGCCAATCTGCTAAACGAGCCTGAAAACGCCGTCATCGATCATAAAATTTACTGCCTCTGCGGCGACGGAGACTTGCAGGAGGGCATCAGCTACGAGGCCTGTGCGGTTGCGGGCAACCTACACCTAGACAACCTCGTGCTGATCTACGACTCCAACAACATCACGATCGAGGGCGACACGAGTATAGCTTGGAGCGAGGACGTGAAGGCGAGGTTTGAGGCGCAGGGCTGGGATGTCGCGCGTATCGACGGCCACGACTACGATCAGATCGAGTTTGCGCTAGAGCAAGCCGCCGAAAAGGAGCGCCCGTATCTCATCATCGCAAACACCCGCATCGCAAAGGGTGCAGGCGAGCTAGAGGGGAGCCACCACAGCCATGGCGCGCCGCTTGGCGAGGAGATCATAAAGGCTGCTAAAATCGCAGCCGGCTTTGATCCGGAGCGCAAATTTGCCACCCCCGAGGACGTTCTTATTCGCTTCCGCGCCGCACTAGAAAAGGGCGACCTGGCCGAAGCTCAGTGGAACAAAAAGGTAGAAAATCTAAGCAGCGAGAGCAAAAATATGCTAAACGCGCTGCTAAATCCTGATTTTAGCAAGATAAATTTCCCTGATTTTAGCGGCAAAAAGCTAGCCACGCGCGACAGCAACGGCGCCATCATGAACGAGATCGCGCGGGCTTTACCTGGCTTTATCGGCGGTAGCGCGGATCTGGCTCCGTCAAACAAAACCGAGCTAAAAGGCATGGGCGACTTCCCTAACGGCCGCAACATCCACTACGGCATCCGCGAGCACGCCATGGCCGCGATAAACAACGCGGTCGCTAGATACGGGCTTTTCTTGCCGTTTAGCGCGACGTTTTTTATCTTTAGCGACTACCTAAAGCCGTCCGCGCGTATCGCTTCGCTGATGAGCATTAGACACTTTTTTATCTTTACGCACGACAGCATCGGCGTGGGCGAGGACGGCCCGACGCACCAGCCTATCGAGCAGCTTAGCACGCTGCGCGCGATGCCAAATTTCTACACGTTCCGCCCGGCCGACGGCAACGAAAATGCGCTTTGCTGGAAAGCTGCGTTAAATTTACGCGCTCCAAGCGCCTTCGTGCTTAGCCGCCAAGGCCTCGCTCCGCTTGAAAAAGGCGAACTAGGCGGCGTAGAAAATGGCGCGTATCTGTTAAAACGCGCGCAAAACGCCAAAATCACGCTAATAGCCAGCGGCAGCGAAGTGGAGCTTTGCGTCAAAGCGGCTGAAATTTTAGCCGCTCACGATATCGGCGCAAACGTCGTCTCCGCGCCGTGCTTTGACCTGCTTTGCGAACAGCCGCGCGAGTACGTAGATCAGATCATAGATCCAGCGACCAAGGTCATCGCCGTCGAAGCCGCAAGCGCGCTAGAGTGGTATAAATTTGCCGATGAGATCTACTCGATGAAGAGCTTTGGCGAGAGCGGTAAGGCGGGTGCATTGTTCGAATACTTCGGCTTCACGCCTGAAAAGATTGCTGAATTTGCGCAAGAGTCGGCGAAGTAAAATTTAGCTTTAAATTTGACGGTTTTTGGCTCGGGCTAGAGCCGTCAAATTTGAGAACTCGCGGCGAGTGGGCCCGCATCAAATTTATGCAGCTTGCTTGCGGGCGGCTAAATTTAAAATTTAGCGTCGCTCACGGTAAAATCAAAATTAAAAAAAGGGAAAATATTGCAAATATATAGGCAAAAAATAGGGCGATTCGCCGACGAAAATTTCATCTTAAATTTAGCTCGCGGCGCGGGTAAATTTGACGCTCAAAAAGACGAAAATGAGCAAATTTGTACTAAAGATAAAATCAAATTTATCGCACAAAATTCGTTTAAATTTAACCAAAAGGCCGCGTGATGGAGCTTTCGCATATCATCGTTTTGGCCCTAGTTCAGGGCATCAGCGAGTTTTTACCGATCTCTAGCTCAGCTCATCTCGTGCTCGTACCAAAGCTACTTGGCTGGGCGGATCAGGGGCTAGCATTTGATGTGGCCGTTCACGTAGGCACACTCGTGGCGATACTTTTTTATTTTAAGGACAGGCTGGCTGGACTCGTGCGCGATTTTTTCGCATCTATCGCGCGGCGCGAGAAGGTCGGCGATAGCACGCTTGTATGGTCGGTCGGCTTTGCGACCGTGCCAGTGGGGCTTTTTGGCCTAGCGTTTAGCGACGCCATCGAGCAGTACGCTAGAAACGGGCTCGTGATCGCGGCGATGACGATAATCTTTGGTATCGCGCTCTACTTTGCGGATAAAAAATCAGGCCTAAAAACCGAATACGAAATGACGATCAAGCTCGCTCTCATCATAGGTCTAGCGCAGGCGATCGCGCTGATACCCGGCGTTTCGCGCTCGGGCGTGACGATGACGGCGGCGCTGATGCTTGGCTTTAGTCACAGCGCAAGCGCAAATTTCTCGTTTTTGCTCTCGATCCCGGTTATCGTGCTAGCAGGCGGACTAGAGGCAGTAAAGCTGATAAAAACCCCCGACGCGCTGCCTTGGAGCGACCTTGCTATCGGGGCGGCTATTAGCGGCCTTAGCGCGTATCTGTGTGTGCGGCTGTTTATGGCGCTGATTGCGCGTGCGAGCATGTTGCCGTTTGTTATCTACCGTATGATTTTGGGTGTGTTTTTGTTCGTGATGTTTTTATGAAAATAGTCAAATTTGGGCTCAAATTTAAGGTTTGCGGCCCAAATTTGCTTTGTAAATTTAAAGCGAAAATTTGACTAAGGTCAGTCAAAATTTAGCTTTTCTAAAACCTCTTTTATCCTTTTATTTCTACTTTCCATGCTATCTTCCTCGCTAAACATCCTATGTTTGCTATACTCAAACGGCGGCAGGTCTTTAACGAAATCGTAAATTTCCTCAAAGCTCAAAATCTTGCCGTGCAGGTCGTAGCTGGCGTTTAGCGCCTTGCCTTTTATATTTGCGATATTTGCGTGGATATGGCCGTAGAGCTGGATAGAGCCGTAGTGACCCCTATTCCACTCGGATAGCGGATAGTGAAAGAGCACGAGTCGAAATTTATCCTGTTCGTGCTGCACGATGATCTCTTTGTATTCGCAAATTTCCTCAAAAAGCGCGTTGCCGTCTTGCTTTTTCATGGCTAGCAGCTCGTCTTTATGCTTTTTTATCGCTTCGTCGTGATTGCCTAGCACTAGGACGTGCTTGCCGTTTAGCTTGCTAAAGATGGATATATTTGTCCCCATATCCTTGTGAAAGCTAATATCGCCCATGTTATAGACCGTGTCGCAAGGGTTTACTCTCTCGTTCCAAAGGCGAATGAGCGCGCTATCCATCGCCTCCACGCTAGAAAAGGGCCTAAAGCACGGGTGAAATTTCATGATATTGCTATGTCCGAAATGCAAATCGGAGGTAAAATAAGTCATTTTTGCTCCCTTAAATCCACTTCAAATTTCTCGCCGCTTTTTATCTCCATTATCTCTAGCCTTTTAAAAAACACGGCTCCCACGTCCATAGAAAAGACGTTATTCGCGCGTCTGGTTATCCTATTTTCTTCGCTAGCTACGTGCCCGTGAAATATCCTCTTGCCAGTATTATTACTCTCCCAAAATGGCTCTATACTCCACAGCACGTAGTCCTCGTCTTGCTCCTCTTCGCTTTTATCGCCGTCAAAGGCCGCGTGGACGAATATACTTTGCTCCGAGCTCACGATGTGCGGCATATCGCCGATAAAATTCTTTAGCCACGAGAGCGCGAAGCTGTTTAAATTTCGCTTGTAGATCGATCTTTTGGTTTTATCGCCGCCGTTTCTAAGCCAAATTTGATGATCTAGCGAGTCGCCGCCAAAATATCCGTCCATCATCATTTTTTCGTGATTTCCTAGCACGTGGATCAGCGCGTATCCGTTTCTAAGGAGCTCGGCGTATCTTTTGTATAGTCCGATCGTGTCCTCGCCGCGGTCGCAGCTGTCGCCCAGGATAATTATCAGATCTTTTTTGCTCAAATTTATCTTTTTAAGCATCAGGTTAAAAAGCCCGAGACAGCCGTGCATATCGCCGAATACGAAAATCCGCGCGTAATCATCTTCGTTTATATGTTTTATCTTTATCATTTTTTGTTCTT
>CAURRL010000016.1:0-12703 GCA_963526895.1 uncultured Campylobacter sp.
AATTTGACGCGGCACAAACACCTTTTTCATCGCTGCGCGGAGGGGCGAAAGATTTTTATCACCGTTTCGCGCCTAAAAAAGCACGGCGATATCGAAAGTGCGGTGAAAACGGGCTTTGAAAAAAGCGGCTCGATGATAGACGGTATAAACGAGCTTATTAAATTTATCTACTCGCTAAACCCTTACCACTCGGAGGGGTATGAGTTTTTCTTCGGCAAGCCATACGAAAAAGCGCCGCAAAGCCCGTATAAACGCTACAATATGTTTCTACGCTGGATGGTGCGCGATAGCGACATCGACCTTGGGCTATTTAAAAACCTGCCAAAAAGCAAGCTCCTCATACCTCTTGACGTGCACACGCACCGAGTTTCGTTAAATTTGGGCTTAATCTCTCGCAAAAGCTATGATTTTAAGGCTGTGCGCGAGCTAACGGACAAGCTTTGCGAATTTGATCCAGCCGATCCGATCAAATACGACTTCTCGCTCTACCGCATCGGGCAAAGCGGCGAACTGGCGCAAATTTTAAGTGAGACAAAGCAAATTTGAAGAGTTTTGCTTTACGCGAAACGGCGGCAAATTTAAAGCGATGCGGCGCATTAAATTTAAGTAAAATTTAAAGCCTAAATTAATCAAATTTAGGCTATAGTTACACTGCAATTACATTTTAAGGAGAAAAAATGAAAAAAATCGTTTTAGCTAGCGCGGCTCTAGGCTGCCTACTCGCTACTAGCGCCCTTGCGCACGAGGAAAAAGTCTTTGATCCAAAGGCCGGCAAGCACCTAGTCGTAACTATGGAGCAACTAAGCGAAAAAGGCAACACAGTCGTGGGCGAGGTCGTAGCGATCGAGACTAACTACGGCGTGGCGTTATTCCCGAACCTTAAAGGCCTTGAGGGCGGCGCGCACGGATTTCACGTGCATCAAAACGCTGACTGCGGCGCTAACGAGAAGGGTCTAGGCATGAAAGCGGGCGGTCACTGGGATCCGGCCGAGACAAAAAAACACTCTTTTGCATGGGATGACAACGGCCACAAGGGCGATTTGCCTGCGCTTTTCGTCGATGCTGAGGGTAACGCGGTTTATCCTGTGCTAGCTCCGAAAATCAAAACTATCGACGAGCTAAAAGGTCACTCGCTAATGATCCACGTCGGCGGCGATAACCACAGCGACCATCCAAAGCTACTAGGCGGCGGCGGCGCTAGAATGGTTTGCGGCGTTATAAAATAATCCCAAATTCGCCGATTTGCCGCGCTCGGCGGTCGGCGAATTTTCCTTTTTACTCAAATTTGACGTGATTTAAATTTGCCCCTAAGGGCGTTTTGGACGTTAAATTTGATAGCCTTCTTTTTAACCTCGCATCTTTTAAATGTAAATTTATGCGCTATTTTACAAATGAAATTTTAAAAACTATGCCAAATTTACCCTTATCAAATTTGACTAAAATTTCGGCATCTAAATTTGTAAAATTTATTTAAAAACTTCAAAATAAAATCGTCGATGGAACGGCAAATTTTACAGAATACGCCGCAACCCAAACTGCCAAATTTAACCCTGCTCGGCAAAATTTACTCGCCGCTTTATTAAATTTTAACCGCAGCAAAACAAAAAGCCAAATTTTATAAATTTTTAAATTTTTCGTAGTATGATTTTGTTTTTGAGGGGGCGAAAATGGACTTTGACTTCGGCTTTACGGCGTATTTGATATTTTTTGCGGCGGCGTTTGCGGCTGGCTTCGTCGATGCGATCGCGGGCGGAGGTGGACTGATCGCGCTACCCACGATCATGGCGATGGGCGTGCCGCCTCACATGGCGCTAGCGACGAACAAGCTCCAAGGCACTTTCGGCAGCTTCACAGCGGCGTTAAATTTCGCCCGAAAAGGCATGATAAATTTCCGCGAAGTTTTTATCGGCATCGTTTTTACCTTTATCGGCGCGTGCGTCGGCACGGTGCTTATATTGTTTTTGAGCGCCGAGTTTTTGCGCGTTATTATCCCGTTTTGTTTGATAGCGATTTTCATCTATACGCTTTTGATGCCAAAAGTCGGCGACGAGGATAGGGTCGCCCGCATGAACGCGCGAGCCTTTTATGTGATATTTGGCCTTATTTTATGCTTTTTCGACGGATTTTTCGGGCCTGGAGCGGGCAGTTTTTGGACGTTTGCGATGGTTGCGCTCATCGGGCTAAATATGAAAAAAGCCGTCGCGCATACGAAAATCCTAAATTTTACCAGCAACATCGTCTCTCTAGCTGTTTTCATCGCGGGCGGACAGATACTTTGGACGGTTGGGCTTTTGATGGGCGTCGGGCAGGTTTTGGGCGCGTATTTTGGCTCAAATATGGTTATGAAAAAGGACGTTAAATTTGTTAGAGTCGTGTTTTTAGCCGTCGTGGGCGCGACGATACTAAAGCTTGTTTACGATAGATTTTTCGCGTGAGTGCTGATTTTAAAAAACGACGTAGAAATTTGAGCTAAATTTGACAAAAAAGCTAAAATTTGGGCGAAATTTGAGGTAAGCTTAAAAAACTTTTAACGTTTATTTGGATAAAATTGCCGTTAAATTTCATAAATCTAAGGTTAATCCATGCAAGAAAATTTGTTTTTGTTTACAGGTTGGATCGCTTCTTTGTTTACCGACAACGAGCACGTTATCCACGCGGTAAATTACGCGGGACATCTCGTTTTAGTGGCGATTATCGTGCTTATCGTGGCAAAATTTGCAACTAAAAATTTGCAACTCGTACCTCGCGGAACGCAAAACATCCTCGAAGCGTATTTAGAAGGCGTCGTATCCATGGGCAAGGACGTGCTAGGCAGCGAAGCGCTATCTAGAAAATACCTACCGTTAGTCGCCACCATCGGTTTGATCGTGTTTGTAAGTAACATAATAGGCATAATACCTGGATTTGAGGCTCCGACTTCGAGCCTAAATTTGACCCTTACTTTGGCGCTCATAGTTTTTATTTTTTACCATTTTGAGGGTATTAGACAAAACGGCATCATTAAGTATTTTGCGCACTTCATGGGGCCTAATAAATGGCTAGCTCCGATAATGTTTATTGTCGAGATCGTTTCGCATTTATCTCGCGTCGTATCGCTTTCTTTCCGACTTTTCGGTAACATCAAGGGCGACGATTTGTTTCTTTTGGTTGTGCTTGCTCTTGCGTCTTACGCTGCGCTTCCGGCGTTTGTCTTGCTTACGTTTATGGCGTGCTTGCAAACATTTATCTTTATGATTCTTACCTACGTGTATCTTGCCGGCGCGATTTTGATCAGCCACGACGAGCACTAAAATTTAAATTTACGCGCCCGCTAGCTAAAATACGCTAAAAATCGGCGGGCGCAACCCCTTCTTTTTATCTAACTTAAATAAAAATCCTGCTAAAATAAGCCCTAAATTTTAAATAAAAGGCAAATTATGTTTGAAGTCGTTATCGGGCTTGAGGTTCACACCCAGCTTAATACAAAAACTAAAATTTTCTGCTCTTGCTCCACGAGTTTCGGCGACGAGGCAAATACGCATGTTTGTCCGACCTGCCTGGCGTTACCTGGATCTTTGCCGGTGCTAAACAAAGAAGCCGTGAGAAAGGCGATAAGCTTTGGCGCGGCGGTAAATGCAACTATAAATAAGCGCTCGGTTTTTAACCGTAAAAATTACTTTTATCCCGACCTTCCAAAAGCTTATCAAATTTCGCAGTTTGAGATACCGATAGTAGAAAAAGGCGAGCTTTTTATCGATGTAAACGGCGAGAAAAAACGCATCGGCATCACTCGCGCGCACCTTGAAGAGGACGCGGGCAAAAACATCCATGAGAGCGGACAGAGTCTAGTCGATCTAAACCGTGCCGGCACGCCGCTGCTTGAGATCGTGAGTGAGCCTGATCTGCGCAGCTCCGACGAGGCGGTCGCGTATCTAAAAAAACTGCACTCTATTTTGAGATTTTTAAACATCAGCGACGCCAATATGCAAGAAGGAAGCTTTCGCTGCGACGCTAACGTCTCCATCCGTCCAAAAGGCGACAGCAAGCTTTACACGCGCGTCGAGATTAAAAATTTAAACTCGTTTAGATTTATACAAAAAGCGATCGACTACGAGGTTGAGCGTCAAAGCGCGGCGTGGGAAGACGGCAAATACGACGAGGAAGTTTATCAAGAGACTCGCCTTTTTGATACCGTAAATTTAGTCACACGCTCTATGCGAGGCAAGGAGGATAGCGCCGAATATAGATATTTTCCAGATCCAGACCTGCTACCTGTCGAGATCCCAGAGGAGATGTATAACGAAGCGATCAAGATTCCTGAGCTTGCCGAACAAAAGGTCGCTAGATACGGACGCGAGCTTGGCGTAAAAGAGGACGATGCGCTGATTTTAACTAGCAGCGTGGAGACGGCGAGGTATTTCGAGGAGCTCGTGGATGCTAAGATATCGCCGAAACTGGCTGTTACATGGCTAATTGTCGAGCTTTTGGGGCGTCTTAAAAACGGCGCTACGATCGAAACATCGCCAGTAAATTCGGCTAAAATGATAGAGCTTTTGCGCCGCATAGAAGACGGTACGATAAGCGCTAAAGCGGCAAAAGAGGTGCTTGACTATCTCATGGAAAACGATGAGAGCGTGGACAGCGTCATTGAAAAATTGGGATTAAAACAGGTCAGCGACGACTCGGCTATCGTAGCGATAATAGACCAAATTTTAAGCGCGAACGCCGATAAGGTCGCCGAGTATAAAAGCGGCAAGGACAAGCTTTTTGGATTTTTTGTCGGACAAACGATGAAAGAGGGCAAGGGCGCGTTTAACCCTGCAAAAGTAAATGAGCTTTTAAAAGAAAAATTAGGTTAAATTTTGCTTGCGCCGCCTTTTTGCGTTATTTGGCGACGCGTGTTTTTGGGTCAAATTTGGCCCAGAAAGTAAATTTATAGCTCTAATTTTTTGTTTTAGAGAGACGGGCGGGCTAGTCAAATTTAGCTAAAATAAACGTAAATCACAAAAAAGAGTAAAAATGAAAATAGCCATCATCGGAGCAGGAAAGTGGGGTAGCGCGCTTTTTCATGCGCTTTCGCAAAAAAACGACTGCGTCATCACCTCGCGCAGACAGCTTGAAGGCGCGCATTTTGTCGGCCTAGAGGAGGCGCTAAAGCGCGATCTGCTCGTTGTTGCCATACCTTCGCAGTCCGTTAGCGGCTGGCTAAAAGAGCATTTTAAAAACTACGGGCAGAAAATTTTAGTCGCCTCAAAAGGTATCGAAACCTCGAGTTTGCGATTTTTAGATGAGATTTACGAACAGCATGTCGGCTCTGCAAATTTGGCCTTTTTATCGGGTCCTAGCTTTGCTAAAGAGATACAAAACGACCTTCCGTGCGCGCTCGTGATAAATTCCAAAAACGAAGTCCTAGCACGCGAGATCACGAGGCTTTTCCCGCAAAATATCAAAGCCTACGCTAGCAGCGACGTTATCGGGGCGGAGATCGCGGGTGCCTATAAAAACGTCATCGCTATCGCAGGCGGTATCTGCGATGGGCTTGGGCTTGGTAACAGCGCTAGAGCTAGCCTCATCTCGCGCGGGCTTGTCGAGATGGCGAGGTTTGGCGAGTATTTTGGTGCGCAGCAGCAGACGTTTTTGGGTCTTAGCGGCGCGGGCGATCTATTTCTCACGGCTTCATCGGTGCTTTCGCGCAACTACCGCGTGGGACTAGGGCTTGCTAAAAATGAGAGTCTAAATAAAATCCTAAATGATCTAGGCGAGGTCGCAGAGGGCGTGGACACCTCGTACGCGATAGAAAAGATTGCCGCCGGTAGGGGCATATATACGCCTATCGTAAACGAGGTTGCTGCGATGCTACGCGGAAAAGACGTGCAGGAAAGCTTGAGAGATCTACTAAGTAAAAAATAAAATTTGGTTTAAAGTCGTGCATTCTGCGGAGGCTCGCAGTTGCTATAAAATTTGAAAATTTGACGGCGGACAGCGGTTTTTAAATAGCTGGCTTCTTTTGGCTTGTTTAAATAATCCAAATTTGCCGAATTTTTATGCTGGATTTGGATTTAAAGCGCCGTAAAATTTGGATTCTGGCTAGTATTTAGTCTGTTTTATGTCGTCAATTTAAATCTAACCAAATTCACCGAGTCGGCTTTTTCTTTTAGTTCTTTTGAGCCAAATCTTAAAATAATTTTATTGCCGGAAGCCGCGGATAGCGATAGTAAAAAGGCATCTAGTTGCGCGTCGTCATTCGTACATTTTATCTCTAAAATACTTCTCCAGCCCTTGCAAATGCGAAATCCCGTATGCTCACGAGCGCTCGTATCAAGTATAAAAATAGAATCTAAATCAAATCTCGCCCCGTTAAAAGCTATTAAGTTTTTGTTTGTTACATATAAGCCTTTGTGGATCAAATTTACAATAAAAATATATATTAATAACATGCAAAAAATAACAAAAATAGCAGCGCAAACCTTTAGAAATAGGCTTTGATCTGCGAAGTCTTTAGATATTACCGTATATATAAATACAGCTATACAAACCACGGCAAATATAAATTTAATAAAAAGATTTTTAATGTGTTTTTCCTTATATTCACATAAAATATACTCGTCTTTATCTAGCTTGATATCGTTTTTTGGCGGGATATTTATAGCACAATTAGTATCTAAATTTATCACATATGCCCTTTTGACTAAATTTTAAACAATATTTTCAAAAATTATATCAAATATTTTATTAATGCCAATCTAAATTTACGAGCGATCAGTCGCAAAAAGCGCCTAATAGCACCTAACCCCCGTTTCAAATTTCTTAAATTTATATAAAATAGTGTAAAATCCACAAAAACAAAAAGGAAAAATATGAAAAAATTTATCGCCGCGCTTTTTTCGGCGCTATTTTTAGCGGGTTTGCCGACTGCGCTAAATGCCGCGCCGCAAATGCAAGAAAAACCGACTCTTCGCAAAATGATAGCCCAAATGATAATGATAAGCTTCAACGGCTCTGATCCTAAAACCGCCAAAGAAGCCGTCTCGGAGGCTAAATATCAGCGTTTTGGCGGTGTGATGCTGCTTGGTAAAAACATCTCGGATAAAAAAAATCTCACAGCGCTAACAAGCGCATTTAAAGAGGCGCAAGAGGGCATTTTTATCGCTATCGACGAGGAGGGCGGGCAAATCACGAGATTTAAGGATAAGAGCGGATTTGAGACCTTTATCTCGGCGCAAAAAGTAGCAAAAACGCTCGATCTAGCTGCTGCAGGTGAGCTTTACGCTAAGATGGCGCAGCAGCTAAAAGACGTCGGCGTAAACGTAAATTTCGCTCCCGTGGCCGACGTGCTAAACCCAAAATCCACCATCATCGGCTCGCGCGGAAGGGCGTTTAGCGCCGATATAGACGAGGTTTCGCTGTACGCAAGCGAGTTTATGAAGGCCTCGCAAGCTCGCGGCGTGATAGCGGCGATGAAGCACTTCCCCGGTCACGGTAACGTCGAGGCCGACAGTCACACCGCCAAGGTCATGATCGAAAATTTCGACTATACCGAGCTTAAGCCGTATTTTGACGCAGTTCGCACAAACGAGGCTAAAATGATAATGGTCGGCCACATCTACCTCATGCAGCGCGACTCTGAGCTGCCGGCCTCGCTCTCGCCGGCGATCATCGACGGCTTGCTACGCGGCGAGCTCAAATTTGACGGCGTAGTCATCAGCGACGACATGCTCATGGGCGGGCTAAAGGACTTTACGTTGCAAGAAAAGGTGATAAGCTTTATCAACGCCGGCGGCGACGTGATGCTCTTTAGCGACTACAAAATAGACGGGCGCAGGACCGCGGAGCTCGTCACGCAACTAGTCGTGGACGCGGTGGGTGCCAAGCAGATACCAAAAGAGCGTATCGAGGAGTCCTACGAGCGAATAATGAAACTAAAAAATAGCTTAAAATAGGCTAACTGTAGGGCAAATTTGAGCTTTTGCGCGGAGTTTATTTTGCGGTTAGTCGGAGTGTGCAGCGGCTGAAGTCAAATTTGCCTCTTTGTCTTGTTTTGTAAATTTGAGTTCAAATTTGACGTGCATTTTAAATTTGAACTTAAATTTAACGCCCAAATTTTACTGCCTAGCTCGCTAAACCCGCACCGTTTTTATGCAAATCGGGGTTTAAAAAGTGATGTTGTCAAATTTACACCAAGCTAGGTTGCCTTGCAAAAATCAGAGTCAAATTTATCATTTTAGAGCCCAAATTTAAGCTTTTAGAATTAATCTTGATGTATAATATATGTTTAAGAAAAATAATAAAAATTTCAAATTTAAGGAGCGAAAATGGACGCAATAGGAGCAAAGGTTGAAGCGCTAAAAGATGAAATGGTGAAAAATAGGCGGTTTTTTCACTCTCATCCCGAGACTGGATTTTTTACGTTTTTTACGACGGCAAAGATCGCTAGCGAGCTAAAAAAGCTCGGCTATAGCCTAAAAATGGGACGCGAGATAATGAAACCAGAAGCTAGAGCAGGTCTTGGTAGCGAAAAAGATAAAGAAAAATATCTGGAGCGCGCAAAAGGCCTGCTAAGCGCCGATGAGCGCGAGTTTTTACCCGTGATGGAAGATGGGCTAACGGGCGTAGTAGCCGAGCTTGATACGGGCAGGCCGGGCAAGACGCTTGCGTTTAGATTCGACATCGACGGCGTGGACGTGACCGAGAGCAAGGATGAGGCGCACAGGCCGTTTAAGGAGGGCTTTAGAGCCGATATAGACGGCATCACGCACGCCTGCGGGCATGACGGGCACATCACGATTGGCCTAGCGATGGCTAAACTCATCGCGCAAAATTTGGACGATTTTGAGGGCAAATTTAGATTTATATTTCAAACCGCCGAGGAGGGCACCAGAGGCGCCGTGCCGATGGAGCAAGCGGGCGTGCTAGAGGGCGTGGATTACCTGCTAGGCGGTCACATCGGCTTTCAGGCAAAGACTAGCGGCGGCATCATTTGCGGTACGAACAAGCTTCTTGCGACGTCGAAATTTGACGTAAACTTCACTGGTAGATCGGCTCATGCGGCGGGCGCTCCGCAAGAAGGGGCAAACGCGCTGCTAGCCGCGGCTCAGGCGGCTCTAGCCATGCACGGTATCACGCGTCATGCCGACGGCGTCACGCGCATAAACGTGGGCGTTTTACGAGCGGGTGAGGGGCGAAACGTCATCGCACCAAACGGGTATATCGCCTGCGAAACGCGCGGCGAAACGACCGAGCTAAATGAATTTATGTTTCAAAAATGCATGGACATCGTCGCAGGCGTCGCGCAGATGTACGGCGTGCAGTACGATGTGAAGCTAACTGGCGGCACGAGCGGAGGCGATAGCAGCGAGGAGATCACCGATATCTACGAGCGCGCCGCGCGTCAGTCGCCTTTTATCAAAGACGAGCTTATCGTGCGGGATCTAAATTTCGGCGCTTGCGAGGATTTCGCGCACTTTATGCACGCCGTACAAAAAGCGGGCGGCAAGAGCGGCTATCTGATGATCGGCACCAAGCTCGCCGCTGGGCATCACAATGGCGCGTTTGACTTTGACGAGAGCGCGCTGCTATCTGGCACAGATGTATTTTTGCGCTCGGCGTATGCGATAAACGGCAAGGACGCATGAGGCTAAATTTGAACCGAATTTGACGAATTTGCGTCGTTTGCGCTCGGCTTGATCGGTTTTTAATCATCGGTTGAGCCGGCCCGGCGGCGTGGATTTACTCGCGTCGTTTTGGGGCGGCTTGCGGCGGCTTAAATTGACTCCGTTTAGCTTTTAAATTCGGTAAATTTTTGCAAGCCAGTTTTGGATTAAATTTAAGCAAGTCGGTTTTTAAATTTGGCTCGGCGACGATTGCAAATTTGAGCGGACAAAAATGCTTAAGCGTAAATTTACGGCTTAGTCGGGCGATAAATTTAAATTTGGGCTCGACTTGGAGGCTAAATTTAGCCGCTAAAAGGATAGCTTTAGCGAGCCGGCAAGGTGTCAAAATAGGCGGATTGAGCGAGCGAGGCGTAAAATTTGAATAAAAGCGCATGGCCAAATTGCGGGTCAAATTCGGCTTTGGCAAACTTGCCGTCAAATTTAGCTTTAGCAAAAAATTGGTTTGATAAATCTAGGCCGATTTTCTCATAATCAAAACGCGCGGCGCGGCCTGCATTTTCCAATTTGCAGAGACAAAACCGCAAATTTTAAACTGATTTAAATTTATTTGCTCTCTTTTTTCAGGTAAAAAATCTTAAAAAATAAATCTCACAACAAGACGACCGATGAAAACAGCCCAAGTAAAGAGAAAAAAAGTTGAAAAACCGTTATGACGGCAAATATTTCAAATTTTGTATCAAAGGTTATCTCGATACGAGTTCCGCCCTGTAAAATTCTATCTCTTGCTTAAACGGACTTATGTCGCTAAAAATTTAGATATTTGGAAAGATGTGCTTCATAGCCGCTACGAAATCGCGGCAAATTTTGCAACTAGATAATATATCCTCGGGGATGATAAAAATCCCAAAAGAGGCGACGACATAAGCGATAAAAATGTTTTTAAGAAACCGCTACCTTGTATTTTGATGGTTTTGGTTGCGGGTTTATTTTGCGATACTCGCCTTATGGTTTCAAATTTTATTTTTGTCGTTGTTAAAATTTGACCTCGCGCAGCCTTAGCCGCCGCAAAGTCAAATTTCAAATTTACGCTAAATTTGATCGGATCACGCCACGACGTTTGGAAACTCAAACACCGTTTTGCCGCTTTTTATCGTGATTACCGCTGCGCCTTTTAGCATTTTGCCTAGCAGCGGGGAGTTTTGGGATTTTGATTTATTTAGGTTTTTGTCGTAGAGATACTCGAAATTTGGATCGATTATCGCGATGTCGGCGAGGTAGCCCTCCGCGATCACGCCTTTGTCCTTTAGTCTTAAAATTTTAGCCGCATTATAGGACGTCAGAGCCGCCATCTGCTCGATACTTATCACGCCGTCGTTTACCAAATCTAGCGTCATAGGCACGAGGGTTTGTAGGCCGAGTATTCCAAATGGCGCCTTGTCGAATTCTAAAAATTTCTCGTCGTTATGGTGTGGGGCGTGGTCGGTCACGATGACGTCGATGAGGCCGCTTTTTAGCCCATCTCTGATCGCCTCTACGTCTGATTTCGTGCGAAGCGGCGGCGACATTTTAAAGTTCGTATCGTAGCCTAGCAGCTCGTCCTCGGTGTAGGTAAAGTGGTGCGGCGTCGCCTCGCAGGTCACGTTTATGCCAGCTGCGCGAGCCTGCGCGATGAGCTTTAGCGACCACTCGGAGCTAACGTGCGCGATGTGGATGTGGCCGCCTGTTAGCTTGGCTAGCAGTAGATCGCGCGAAACCATGATCTCTTCTTGCTCGCGCGGCATGCCTTTGATGCCTAGTATCGCCGAGACGCGGCCTTCGTTCATATGGCCGCCGCGGCACAGCGAGCAGTCCTGAGAGTGATTGATGACGAAGCTACCGAAGTGCTTTGAGTACTCAAGCGCGTATCTCATCACGTCGCTGCTAGCTACGGGCAGGCCGTCGTCGCTAAACGCCACCGCGCCGGCCTCGGTCATATCGCCCATTTCTACGCATTTTTTTCCGTCCATCTTGCTCGTTATCGCGCCGATAGGCAGCAGATCGATGAGACCGCGAGCTCTAGCTTTAGCTACCATATCGCGCGTGACGACGGCGTTGTCGTTTACGGGATTTGTATTTGCCATCGGGCAGCAGGTGGTCACGCCGCCGGCGACTGCGGTTTCAGAGCCCGTGTTTATATCGTCTTTATACTCAAGGCCGGGATCCCTAAAATGCACGTGCATATCGATTAAGCCCGGCATCACGAGCTTGCCGCTAGCGTCTATTACTTTATCGGCTGCTGGTTCGTCAGTGGTGATTAGAGCTATCTTGTCGCCATCTATCAGGACGTTTGCTTTTTGCGAGCCGTTGTGGTTTACGATTGTGCCGTTTTTGATGAGAGTTTTCATTTTGCGCCTTTATTTTTGATGAGAGTATCTAGGATCGCCATCCTGACGGCGACGCCGTTTTCGACCTGATTTAGCACGTGCGAGTAGCGCGGATCGTCGGCTACGTCGGAGTTTATCTCGACGCCGCGGTTTATCGGACCCGGGTGCAGGATCATAACGCCATCTTTGGCGTATTGCATTTTAGCTTGGGTTAGGCCGAAAAATTTAGAGTATTCGCGTACGGACGGAAATGCGATCTCATCGTCCTGGCGCTCTAGCTGGATACGCAGCATGATGATGACGTCCGAGTCCTCGATGGCCTCACGCATATCGGAGCAAATTTGACAGCCAAAAGCCTCCATGCCCGTTAAAAACATCGGCGGACCAAATAGCTTAACTTTGGCTCCGAGCGTTTTTAGGACGTAGATATTTGAGCGCGCTACGCGGCTGTGAAAGATATCTCCGATGATGGCGACCGTGAGATTTTCTAGACTGCCGCGATTTTCCAGTATGGTAAAAAGATCAAGCAGCGCTTGGCTAGGGTGTTCGTTTAGGCCGTCGCCGGCGTTTACGACGTGAGCGCCCGTATTCTCGGCTATAAATTTAGCCGCGCCCGAGCTGTAGTGGCGCACTACTACGACGTCCGTTTTCATCGCGACGATGTTATGGACGGTGTCGATGAGCGTTTCGCCCTTTTTGGTGCTGGAGCTTGAGGCGGTGAAATTTATAGCGTCGGCTCCGAGGCGCTTA